>CAZHIK010000222.1:3648-10847 GCA_964532635.1 uncultured Enterobacterales bacterium | reverse complement strand
GGTCAGTATCCCTGTGGAAGGGCACTAAAACCAGTCGGGCTCGAGCAGGTAGGCGGCGCCGGCGTCGGTGTCGCTGGTGTCGTCGTAGGGGGCGCCCACCAGGATCTCCGGCAGGCCATCGGCGTCGGTGTCGGCGCCTCCGGCCAGGCCCCTGGTCGCCTCGGCGCCCGAGCTGCCGCTGGCCAGGATGGCGTCGGCGTTGGACAGGGAGATGGTACCCGTGACCGGGCCGAGCACGATGTAGGCCACACCTTCGCCGCTGACATCCAGCTCCGCCCCCTTGGCACCCACCAGGATGTCGTCGCTGCCATCCCCGTCCATGTCCCCCGCGTAGGAGACCCTGTAGCCAGCGTTGTCGTCGGCGTCTTCGCCACAGAGTTGGGCCGTGGCCGTGCTGAGGTCTGCGCCACTGCTGACGGGGCCGGCGAAGACATAGACCGAGCCTTCGTTGCTGGCCGAGACGTCATCCCCCTTCGCGCCAAGCAGGAGATCGTCGTAGCCGTCACCGTCTACGTCGCCGTCGCAGGCCAGGCCATGGCCCACCCAGTCGCCGCTGCTCTGGCCGTAGATCCCGACATCCGCGATGTCCAGGCTGCCCCCGCTGGGCGCTGAGGACCCGAGCACCAGGTAGGCCGCGCCCGACTGGGTACGGAAGCTGCTGCCGTAGCTGATGTCACCGAGGAGCATGTCCTCGTAGCCGTCGCCGTTGGTGTCGCCGCCCAAAGCCAGATCGTAGCCGGTGCTGCCGCCGTATGGCTCGGAGGTGAAGCTGGCCGCAGCGTCGGACAGGCTGACGGAGCCGAAGGCGCTGGCTTGGCCCAGCACCAGGTAGGCGGCGTCGGCAGGCTGAGCGCCGACCAAGACATCGTCGTAGCCATCACCGTTCACGTCGGCTCCGCCGGCTACGGCCCAGCCGGCGTAGTCAAGGCTCGAGACACCGAACAGAGAGCCGTCAGCTTCGGAGATGGTCGCATCGTCCGTCACCGGCCCCAGCCAGACATAGGCCGCTCCGGTCCGTTCATCCCCCGAGGAGATGGCACCAATGACGAGATCGCCGTAGCCGTCGGCGTTCACATCACCGGCACCGGAGACCGCGTAGCCCAGGTTGTCCCCGTGGCCATCGATGTCGAAGTCCCGAATCCCGGTGAGCTTGACCGAGGCATCCGCGAGGCTCCCCGAGCCGGTCAGGGGGCCCTGGAGCAGGTAGACCGCGCCGGCCGAGGTCCCGCCACTGTCCTCACAGTAGGCGCCCACGAGGATGTCCTCGTAGCCATCATTGTTGCTGTCCCCGACCACGGCCACGGACCAGCCGGCATAGTCCCCAGCGGCTTCGCCAGTCAGCACGAATCCATCGGCCAAGGAGCCGACGCAGGGGAAAAACAGGCCGTCGCAGTCGTCGTCCACCAGGTCGCAGTACTCCTCGGCACTGGGATGGATGGCCGCGTCGCTGTCGTCACAGTCCGAGTCGTCCTCGATGTAGCCGCTGTGGGCCTCGCAGAGATCGGCCGTGGTGGCGGCATCGCCGAAGCCGTCCAGGTCGCCGTCGTAGTAGTAGGTGGAGGTGCCGCTGATGGGATCATCCTCGTCGTCGAGCAGTCCGTCGCAGTCGTTGTCCACGTCGTCGCAGATCTCGGCGGCGTCCGGATGGACCGTGCGCTCACCGTCGTCGCAGTCGTCGGTGTTGTCCACGTAGCCGCTGGGGGGATCGCAGATCTCGATGCTCCCCTCGGCCACACCGTAGCCGTCGCCATCGGCGTCGGGGTACCAGTCGGTGGGATCGAAGACGGTGTCCTCGTCGTCGGTCAGCCCGTCGCAGTCGTTGTCCGCTCCATCGCAGGCCTCGGGGGCGCCGGTCTAGGCCAGGGGCTCGCTGTCGTCGCAGTCGTCGGTGTTGTCCACGTAGCCGCTGGGCTGCTCGCAGGCCTGGGTGGAGGAGTCGATCGTCCCGTAGCCGTCTCCGTCTGCGTCCTCGTACCAGGTGAGGGCGTCCTCGGCGTCGGCCTCGTCGATGGTGCCGTCGCAGTCGTTGTCGATCTCGTCGCAGACCTCGGTGGCGTCGGGGTTCACGGTTCCGTCGCCGTCGTCGCAGTCCTCACCGTCTTCGACGTGGCCGCTGGGGGCCTCGCAGGCCTGGGTGACGACCTCGTCGTCGCCGAAGCCGTCGCCGTCGCTGTCGGCGTAGAAGTCGAGGTACTGGACATCCGGGTCCTCGCCATCCACCTGATCGTCGCAGTCGTCGTCCACGCCGTTGCAGGTCTCGTCGGCGCCTGGGTGGATGGTCGCGTCGCTGTCATCGCAGTCCGAGGCGTCCGTGACGTGGCCAGACGGCTGGCTGCAGGCCTGCTGGGGCTGGCTGGGGTCCCCGAAGCCGTCGGCGTCACCGTCCAGGTACCAGGTGAATGCTTCGCCCACGCCCGCATCGCCGTCGTCGCAGTCATCGAGCCAGAACACGCCGTCGCCGTCGGCGTCGATGCGGGCTTCACGATCGTCGCTCGAGACCCAGGTGCAGCTGGAGATGAGCAGAGCGCAGAGGCCAGCATCCTGGGGACTCAGAACCATGTCAGCTCCTGCAGATACGCGACACCCCCGGTACCACCGTAGTAGGCACCCACAAGGATCTCCGGCACCCCGTCGCCGTCGCTGTCCAGGTCACCCGCGAGGCTCCAGCCTGCGTACCCACTGGCCTCGCCCCCCTCCAGGATCGCGTCCGCGTCGGCCAGGCTGATGGTACCGCTGAAGGGGCCGAGCAGCACGTAGGCACCGCCTTCGTAGTATCCAGCGCTGAACTGAGCCGTGTACGCCCCGACCAGCACCTCATCGCCCCCGTCGCCGTCCAGGTCCTCGAGCCACTCCACATCAGCGCCGGCGTAGCCACCGGAGACCGCCCCATCCAGGAATGCGTCGGCGGTGTGGAGGGACAGGTCCGCGGTGATGGGGCCGTTGATCAGGTAGACCCCTCCGTCGTCGTACTGGCTCGGGGCCCCGATGAGCACGTCGTCGTAGCCATCGCCGTTGCCGTCGCCCCGGATCGCAGTGCTGTAGCCCGCATACGATCTGGTGGTCTCGCTGAACTTCACGTCGGCGTCCGCCAGGCTCATGTCGGCGCTGATGGGCCCGTGGATCAGATAGGCGGCGCCCTTGCTGACGTCTGCGTACTCGGAGCCGATGAGCAGATCGTCGTAGCCGTCGCCGTCGATGTCGCCGTCGCAGGCGATACCCCGTCCGGTCCGGTCGTCCGTCTCTTGGGCGGTGATGACCACATCCACGTCCGCGAGGGCCAGCTCCCCCGGGGCCGTGACGCTGCCGAAGAGCAGGTAGACCACCCCGTCTTCCTCTTCGGGGGCGCCCACCAGCAGGTCGTCGTAGCCGTCGTCGTTGAGATCGCCCCCCGAAGCCAGAGAGCGGCCCGCGTAGCCTTGGTAGGTGCTACCCAGCAGGACCCCGTCCGCGTCGGAAGCGCTGCCCGAGGCGATGACGGGGCCGAACCAGAGGTAGGCACCACCGGCATAGTCGTCGTTGTCGCGCCTGACCCCCACGGCGAAGTCCATCACGCCATCGTTGTTCAGGTCTCCCACCGCCGCGGACTGCCCGAGGGCATCTCGCTCGGCTTCGCCTGTGATCATGTAGTCCGCCGCCGATAGGCTCATGTCCGCAGTGATGGGTCCATGGACCAGGTAGACCGCCCCCGCCGTGGTAGCGGCGCTGTCCTCGCCGGTGGCTGTGACCAGCACGTCGTCGTAGCCGTCGCTGTCAACATCTCCCAGGGAGGCGAGCGCGTAGCCCGCATTGTCGCTGGCGCTCACGCCAGTGAGGGCGATGGCATCCGTCAACAGCCCCGAGCAGGGGTACAGCGCCCCATCGCAGTCATCATCGACCGTGTCGCAGATCTCCTCCGCCCCAGGGTAGACGTCTCCGTTGCTGTCATCGCAGTCCGTGTCGTCGTCCACGTAGCCGCTGCGCTCCTCGCACAGCTCGATCGGGGCCGCGGCATCACCGTAGCCGTCGAAGTCACTGTCGGTGTAGCGGGTGAACGCGTCCACCACGCTCGTGTCCTCGTCGTCCAGCAGCCCGTCGCAGTCGTTGTCCACCCCGTCGCAGGCCTCCGAAGCCGACGGGTTGATCGCTGCATCGCCCTCGTCGCAATCCCCGCCGTACTCGAGGTAGTCGCTGGGGGGGACGCAAGCTTGCACCGTGGCGGCGTCGTCACCGTAGCCATCGCCATCCGTGTCCAGGTACCAGGTGGACGGATCGAAGACCTCGTCGTCGTCGTCGATGAGCCCGTCGCAGTCGTTGTCCACCTCGTCGCAGACCTCCACCGCCCCGGTGTAGGCCAGCGCTTCGTTGTCGTCGCAGTCGCTGGTGTTGTCCACACGGCCCGTAGGCTGCTCGCATGCCGAGGTGACATCGGCCGGGTCGCCGTAGCCGTCCCCGTCCGCATCCGCGTACCAGCTGTCGGCGTCCACCGCGTCGTCCTCGTCGGTCTCGTCGTCACAGTCGTTGTCGATGCCGTCGCACAGCTCGTCCTCGCCCGGGTTGATGTCCGGGTCCTCGTCGTCGCAGTCCCCCGGCTCTTCGGCGTAGCCGCTGGGAGCCGAGCATGCGTCGGCGATGTCGTCGTAGATGCCCCAGTCGTCGCCGTCGCGGTCGCGGTAGTAGCTGATCAGGCGGACGTCCTCGTCCTCGTCGTCGGTCAGGCCGTCGCAGTCGTTGTCGACCCCGTCGCAGGACTCCAGCCCGCCGGGGTGCACGCTGTCGTCGCCGTCGTCGCAGTCGCCTCCCTGGGCGATGTGGTCAGCTGGCTTGCTGCAGGCTTCGACCGCCGAGTCGTCCGAGCCGAAGCCGTCCTGGTCCCCGTCGGTGAACCAGGTCTGGGGCGCACCCGTGCCCGCGTCCGCATCGTCGCAGTCAACCAGCCAGCTCACACCGTCCCCGTCTGCGTCGATGCGCTCGCTGCGGCTCTCATCACCGATCCAGGTGCAGCCGGCGATGAGCAAAAAGATGGGTGTCCAGAACAACTTCGGTGAGGGCATGGGGCCTCCGGCGTCCCATCCTACCACCCTGGACCCAGTGGTTGGATCGGATCCGAGGCAGCAGTCAAGGAATCGTCAACCCGAGGGGAACCGCTCCCCGGCACGCGCTGTCTTCAGGCCACAGCCGCCGCCCGCGAGGCCTACCGTCGGACCCGATGACCTTCCTGCCTGACGCGGGCGCGGCAACCTCTCCCCGTCGCCGCCGGAGCCCCCATGCCGTCACGCCACCCGTTCGCCCGCCGCCAGCTCCCACACCTGCTCCTGCTCGGTCTCGGCCTGTCCCTGACCGCCCAGGCCGACACCGGTGACCGCGACGACGACAGCCTCCGCAGCCAGCGCGCCTCGCGCCGCGTGCTCGAGGCCAGGGAGCAGGAGCAGGAGCTGACCGAAGCCCACCGCGCCCTGGCCCGGGCAAGACGCCACGAGGCCATCGAGCTGCTGAAGGGAATGCCAGGAAACGCCACTGGCGAGCGCAAGGCCGAGATGGTGCTGCGCCTGGCCGAGCTGTACGAGGCCGAAGCCGAAGACTTGCGCCTCATCGCCTGGGAGGCCTGGGACGCGTGCATGGCCGCGGGCCGCGAAGCCTGCAGCGAGGGCCCGGACCTCAGCGAGGCCCACGCCTGGCGCGACAAGGCCCTGCGGCTGTACTCACTGCTGATCGACAACTACCCGCAGTACGTGCGGGTGGACGAGGCCGCTTGGGGGCGGGCCATGATCCTGCTAGAGCAAGAGCGGGACGACGAAGCCGTCAAGACCCTGACCTGGCTGGTGCGCACCCACCCCGCCAGCGATCGGGCCCCCTCGTCTTTCGTGGTCATCGGCGATCACTGGTTCGAGCGAGACCGCGCCCTGCCCGCCCTGAACGCCTACCAGCGCAGCGCCGGCTACCTCGAGGCCGAGATCCGGCCCTACGCGATGTACAAGCAGGCCTGGTGTCTCTACAACCTGGGCGAGTACGAACAGGCCATCGGCATCATGAAGGCCGTGGCGCTGCAAGATCCGGAGGCCTGTGGCGCCTTTGCCCTGCAGGAGGAGGCCCGCCGGGACCTGGCGCTGTTCTTCGCGGACAACGGAGACCTGGACGGGGCGCTGCGCTTCTACCGCGGCCTGAACCGGCCGGATCTGATGCGCCAGTCCATGGGCCGCCTGGCTCGATATGCCGAGGAGCAGGGCAAGAGCGATCTCGCCATCCGCGCGCTGCGGCTGCTCATGGGCGAGCTGCCCCACGACGCCGAGGCTCCGCACTGGCAGGTGCGTATCGTGAAGATCCAGCACGCCATTGGCCGCGGAGCGGCAACCCTGGATGCCCTCGAGGTGCTGCTGCGGGACTTCGGTCCCCAGAGTGCTTGGGCCCGCGCCAACGCCGCCGACCTCGACGCACGTGGCGGGGCCGAGGACGCCATCGACAAGACGCTGCGCACTCTCGCTGTGGACTGGCACCAGCAGGTGCGCAAGCTCCGCAACGGACGCGACGCCGAGGAGGCCGCAGGCCGCGCCTTGGCCGCCTACCAGACCTGGTTGGACCGCTTCGCCGAGCGCTCCCAGGCCCACGAGCTTCGCTACGCCTACGCCGAGCTGCTCTACCAGGTGGGCCAGCACGAGCGGGCCTGGGTTCAGTATCGCGAGGTGGTTCAGCGGGATCCCCGGGGTCCCCGCAGCCTCTTCTGCGCCGAGAGCGCCGTGTACGTGGCCGACGAGGTAGTTGCGAAGCATCGTGAGGTCGAGGAGGCCCCTCCGGGCACGGAGCCCGTGCCCCTGTCCACCTGGGACGAGCGCCTGGTGTCGTCGGTGGACGGCTTCCTGGAGCTGCAGCCCGAGGGCGAGCGCAGCCTGGCCTTCGCCACCAAGGCCGCATGGCTGCTGTACCACCGCAACCACTTCCCCGACGCCGCCGACCGCTTCTTGGCGGTCATCGCCATGGAACCCAGCTCCGAGGAGGCCGAGATCGCCGCCAACCTCATCCTGGACTCCCTGGCCCTGGTGGGTGAGACCGCCAAGCTCGCCCAGACCGCCGAGTCCTTCCTGGGCCACGAGGGTCTGGGTCGCCCCGCCTTCAGGATGGAGCTGCAGGACATCTACGAACGCGCCAGCTTCGAGCTCATCGGCGAGCTGCTCGAGCAGGACGGTGATCGGGGCGCCGCGGCCGTGGCCTTCGAGGCCTTCGCCCAT
>CAZHIK010000222.1:0-3638 GCA_964532635.1 uncultured Enterobacterales bacterium | reverse complement strand
GACGTGGCCCACCTCGCCCTGCACAACGCCGCGGCGCACCACCGAGCCGCACAGGACCGCTACGGCGCCGTGCGGGCCTCCCAGGCCCTGGTGGAGCGCCACCCCGACAGCGAGCACTACGTCGCCGCCCTGGCTGGCCTGGGCTTCGACCACGAGAGCATCGCTGACTTCGAGGGTGCGGCCCGCTGGTACGAGCGCCTGGCCAACGAGGCGCCCGAGCACGAGGACGCGCCGGATGCCCTGTGGTCGGCGGCCCTGTTCCGCGTGGCGCTGGGGCAGGACGACCGAGCCCAGCGGGATCTACAGCTGCACGCGAAGCGCTGGCCCGAGCACCCGCGACAGGGCGAACTGCTGGCCCAGCTGGCCGAGCTGCACGAGGCCGCCATGCGCCACGACCAGGCCGCCCGGGCCTGGTCTCGCATTCAGGACCTGGAGGACGAGCGAGCCAGCGACGGCCAGCGAGCCCACGCCCTGATCCGCCAGGGCCGCGCTCAACAAGCCGCCGGTGACGACGTAGCCGCGTTGCGCAGCTGGCAGGCTGTGATCGAGCGCTGGGCCGGGCAACCCGAGGGTGACGAGGCTCTTCGCCAGAGCGTGGCCGAGGCCCTGTACCGCGTCGGGGTCGAGACCCTGGCCCACTACGAAGCCATCGACCTCGCAGGCCACGCCGCCCCCACCAGCCGCGCCGCCGCCCAGGCCTGGGCCCGGCGCCAGGTAGCGGCCAAGGCCGAGGCACTGCGCGAGGTCGAGAAGGCCCACGCCGCCGTGATCGAGGCGGGCGCTGGCAGCTGGGGCCTCACCGCCCTGGTGCGCCTGGGGGGGGCCTACGAGCACATGGCCGACTGCCTGCGCGGCGCCTGGGTGCCCCCCTGGCTCACCCCCGAGCAGGCCGAGCTGTACCGCATCGAGCTGGACGACGAGGCCTGGCACCAGGAGGAGAAGGCCGCCGAAGCCTACCGCGCCGCGGTCCTGCGCTCCCGCGAGATCGCGGTCTACGGCGAGGCCGTGGCAGAGGCCGGCCAACGCCTGACAGCGCTGCGGCCCGAGGAGAGCCCGACGCCGAGCGAGGATCTGCTCGAGCCGGGCTACCTGGGTACCACGAGTGAAGGAGGGGAGTTCGAGGGGGGCCTGTAGGGCCCCGGTTCCGGTTACATGCCCGGCCCCTCCAAGGAGCCACCATGAGCAAGTTCACCGGGACCGACTTCTACGACGTGGACAGCCTGCTGACCGACGAGGAGCGCCTCGTCCGCGACACCGTGCGGCGATGGGTGGACGACAAGGTCCTGCCTGTCATCGAGCAGGCCTGGCGCGACGAGCGCCTGCCCATGGACCTCATCCAGGACATGGCCGCGCTGGGGCTGCTGGGGGTCAACATCGAGGGCTACGGCTGCGCCGGCATGTCGTCGGTGGCCTACGGGCTGGTGGCCCAGGAGTTGGAGCGGGGCGACTCGGGCATCCGCTCGTTCATGAGCGTGCAGAGCTCCCTGGTGATGTACCCCATCCGGCAGTACGGCTCCGAAGCCCAGAAACAGGCCTACCTGCCCAAGCTGGCCACGGCCGAGCACATCGGCTGCTTCGGGCTGACCGAGCCCGACCACGGCTCGGATCCGGGGGGCATGGTCACCAAGGCGGTGGACGTGGGCGACGCCTACGTGCTCGACGGCGCCAAGATGTGGATCACCAACGGCACCATCGCCGACATCGCCGTGGTCTGGGCCAAGCTCGACGGCGTGGTGCGCGGCTTCGTGGTCCACAAGGACGATCCCGGCTTCTCAGCGCCCCTGATGAAGGGCAAGCACAGCCTTCGGGCGTCCGTCACCTCAGAGCTGGTCTTCGACGGCTGCCGCATCCCCAAGGACCGCATCCTCCCCGGCGTGAAGGGCCTGCGCGGTCCCCTGTCCTGCCTCACCTCCGCCCGCTACGGCATCTCCTGGGGCGCCCTGGGCGCCGCCATGGCCTGCTTCCACGCTGCCACCGACTACGCCAAGGAGCGCACCCAGTTCGCACGCCCCATCGGCAGCTTCCAGCTGGTGCAGGACAAGCTGGCCTGGATGCTCCGGGAGATCACCAAGGGCCAGCTGCTGTCGCTGCAGCTGGGCCGGCTGAAGGACGCCGGCACGATGCGCCACGAGCAGGTCAGCCTGGCGAAGATGAACAATGTGGACATCGCCAGGGACATCGCCCGCATGGCCCGCGATATCCACGGCGCCAACGGGATCATGGACGAGTACCCGATCATGCGCCACATGGCGAACCTCGAGTCGGTCTACACCTACGAGGGCACCCACGACATCCACAATCTCGTCCTTGGCCGGTACGTAACGGGACTGAGTGCCTTCGCCTGATCCCTACGACCGGGCTCGAAACACGATGTTCGAGTATTCGCGAATTGGGCGGATCGATTCGACAATGGCGTGCGGTCTGTCATAGGATTTTTGTGCGAGCGACGTTCTCACGCACACCAACCCGCACCTCGCGGCACCGACCCCCGGCGCCGCGGTCTGCGAGCCATGCCCGATCCCACCCCCACCAAGCAGCCCGCCATCCTCCTGGTCGAGGACAGCCGCTTCTTCGGCTCCATCGTCCGCGACCGCCTGGTCTCGCAGCTGGGTGCCCAGGTCAGCTGGGCCCAGTCTCGCGCCCAGGCCCTCGAGGCCCTCCGCGAAGCCAGCGAGCCCTACTTCCTGGCGGTGCTCGACCTGAACCTGCCCGACGCTCCCGACGGCGAAATCGTCGACGATGTGCTGGCCCACGGCATCTCCCCCGTGGTGCTCACCGCCTCCATGAGCGACACCACCCGCGACGTCATCTGGTCGAAGAAGGTGGTGGACTACGTGCTCAAGGAAGGCCCCCACGCCATCGAGTCGGTGGTGGACACCGCCCAGCGCCTGGCCAACAACCCCGACATCAAGGTGCTGGTGGTCGACGACTCCATCATCGCCCGCACCCAGCTCCGACAGCTGCTCGAGGTCCACCGCTACCACGTGCTCGAGGCGCCCGACGGTGCCAGCGCCCAGGTGCTTCTCGAAGAACACCCCGATGTGAAGCTCGCGTTGGTGGACTTCCACATGCCCGGCATGAACGGCGCCGAGCTGATCAAGCGGCTGCGCAAGAGCCATCGGCGCGAGGACCTGGCCATCGTGGGCATCTCCACCCACGGCAGTGGCCACCTCAGCGCCCGCTTCCTCAAGAGCGGGGCCAACGACTTCCTGTACAAGCCCTTCGTGACGGAAGAGTTCTACTGTCGCGTGGCCGAGAACATCCGATCCCTCGAGCACCTGCGCCGCCTCGAGAACATGGCCACTCGCGACTTCCTCACGGGCCTGCACAACCGCCGCTACTTCTTCGACACCGGTCGCAAGCTCTGCGCCAACGCGCTGCGCCGCAACCTCGACGTGGCTGTGGCCATGTTCGACATCGACCACTTCAAGCGCATCAACGACACCTACGGCCACGACGCCGGAGACGTCGTCCTGGCCCAGGTGGCCAAGACCATCGCCCGACGCTTCCGCAGCTCGGATGTGGTCGCCAGGCTGGGAGGCGAGGAGTTCGCGGTGCTGACCACCAACATGGACCCTGGCGCCGCCCAGGGCATCTTCGACGGCGTGCGCGCCAGCGTCCAGGACCTGCAGGTCGCC
>CAZHIK010000221.1:0-10847 GCA_964532635.1 uncultured Enterobacterales bacterium | reverse complement strand
AACGACCTGGCGGGACAGCCCGTGAGCCTGGAGGGCCTGAAGGGCAAGGTGGTGCTGGTGGACTTCTGGGCTTCGTGGTGCGTGCCGTGCCGTGCCGAGCTGCCCCTGCTCGTGGAGCTGCAGCGCGCCCACGCCGAGCAGGGCCTGGTGGTGCTGGCCGTCAACGTGGACGAGCGCACCAAGGACCGGGACAAGTACCTCGAAAAGCACCCCCTGGAGCTCACCATCCTGGACGACTCGGCACAGGCCACTGTGGCCTCGTACCAGGTGGCGAAGATGCCCACCTCGGTGCTGATCGACCGCGAGGGCAAGATCGCCGCCGTGCACTACGGCTTCACCCAGGACCAGTTCGAGGAGCTGAAACAGCAAGTGGCGTCACTGCTGGAGGACTGATCCAGCCCGAGGGCGACACCGACACCGACACCGACGCAAACGCCGCCACATCTTCGAGACGTTCACCTCGAAGCGGCGTTCTCTTCCTTCCGTTGCGACGCGGGGAGCCCAGGATCGTACAGGTGGACTTCCACCCAGTCGGGAGCGCTGCGCACGGGCAGCCAGAGGGTGGAAGCCACCGCCTCGGGCCGGACTGACGGCAAGCCATGTGCGGACTGGGTTGGCGGTGCTCGGAGCCTCCCCGCTTCGATCTCGGAGACCGACAGGTTCAACACGAACTCCAGCTCGCATGCCGGCCGGTCCCACTCGGGGCAGACCTCGCTCGTGGGGGCCTCCACCCAGTCGTCGCCGGGTGAAAGGCAGGCGTCCCCCTGGACCCACAGATCGGGCTCGTTGCCGGTCCATGTGTTCCCTGCGAGCTCGGCGTGGGCATCGTCCAGGAACAGCCCGCTGCCTTGGTTGCCCTCGAACCTGTTGCCCGAGAGCTGGAGCCCACTCCGCTCTGTCCCGGCTTCGATGCCGGTCGCATACACGCCATCACCACAGCGGATGGTCGCACCGTGGGGAACGGCCGCGCTGGCGGAGACCTCGTTGTCGGTCAGCACGTACCGGCCGGCACCGGCCAGCCAGGCTCCGGCCACCTGGTTGCCACTGATCACGCTGTCTCGCACCGTGATGGACGGCGGCCCCCAGTCCCACTGCTCCGCGGCGAAGACACCGACACCACCCCCCAGGTTGGCACTCTGCTGGGTGTCGGTGATCTCGGAATCCGCGATGTCCAGCACGCCCCAGCCCACAGCGACCGCGCCCGCGAACTGGTTGCCTCGCAGCACGCAGCCATCACAAGCGATGGAGCCACCGTCCAGGACGTACAGGCCCGGGCCCTCGTTCTCATGGACCAGGAGCCCGGAGGCCCCGACGAACGCTCCATTCTGCGACCCGAGCCCGATGGCCGTGATGCCCTGGTGTATGAAGTACCCTACGGCTGTCCCCGTGATGGTCGAGTCCACAAGCAAGACCTGGGTACCCGCATCGAAGGCCGCGATCCCCACCGACGAGTTGCCTGTGAACTCGCAGCCCTCGGCCAGCAGCGTCGCGCCATCGGCGATCTCCATGCCATGCCCGACGTTCCCGTTCCCCAGGGGAAGGGTGTCCCGGACCGTGGTGTCCCGGAGCTCGACCTGGGTGCCCGGATCGAAGGCGGCGATGCCCAACAGCGTGTTCCCAGCGACGTCGCAGCCCTCGGCCGTGAGCGCAGCACCGGCATGGACCGCGATGCCAACACCCGTCCCCCGTATCCTGTCGGGCACGGTGTCACGGACCACCGTGTCCACGAGGGCGGCCTGGGTGCCAGCATCCCCGACCCCGATCCCGTACCCCGTGTTCCGCAGGATCTCGCAGCCCTCGGCCGTGAGCCCCGCGCCGCCCCACAGCGAGATGCCGGAACCGAACTGCGTTGCCTCGAGGGGAAGAGTGTCCCGGATCACGGTATCCACGAGCGCAACCTCGGTGAACGGGTCATCTACGTGGAGCCCGGTCCCCCAGCTTCCGACGATCTCGCAGCCGTCTGCCACGAGCGCAGCGCCTGTACCCACGCTGATGCCCCACCCGGCCCCTTCGCTTCCACTGGGCCGGCTGTCCTGGACCACGGTGTCGAAGAGGGAGACCTCGGTACCATCATCCAGGGCGACGATCCCCACCGCCATGTTCCCGGCGATCCAGCATCCATCGGCCGTGAGCTCGGCGCCACTGAAGACACTGATGCCATACCCAGCGTCCCCGTCCTCGCCAGCGACCGTGCCCCGGACCACCGTGTCCGCCAGGGAGACCTCGGTGCCATCATCCAAAGCCACCACCCCGATGTCCATGTTCCCGGACACCTCGCAGCCCTCGGCCGTGAGCGTGGCGCCATCACCGACACCGAGCCCGTACCCACCCGCTCCGGTTCCATCGGGCACGGTGTCCTGGACCGAGGTGTCCAGGAGCGCAGCCTGAGTGCCCGACTCCAGAGCCAGGATTCCCGCCGCGGCGTTGCCAACGACCGCACATCCCTGGGCTGTGAGCGCGGCACCTCCACCGAGCCAGATTCCCCAGCCGTTCCTCCCGTCCCCGTGGGTTCGGGTGTCCCGAATCACCGTGTCCAGGAGTGCGATCTCGGTGCCTGAGTCCACCGCCACGATTCCAGCCTCGGTGTTGCTGGCGATGTCGCACGCCTCCAAGGACAGAGCCACGCCGTAGCGGGCCAGGATGCCATACCCGCCGGTCCCAGCCTCAGTGGGCCGGGTGTCCCGGATCACGGTGTCCACCAGGGAGACCTGCATCCCCTGATCCCAGGCCAGAACACCCATCTCGGTGTTCCCGACGACATCGCAGCCTTCCATCTCCACGGTGGTTGGCGCCGGGACACCGCTTCGATTGATCTCGACCCCCACCGAGGCGCTCCCCTCCACGGCCAGGGCCACCAACCGCACGGTACCCGAGTCCACCCGCACCCCCAGGTGACTCGACCCCACCACGCTCACGCCGGACAGCTCCACGTCGCCATAGCGCGTGTCGATGTCGATGCCCGGGGTGCTCTCATCACCACCGGCCGCGTCGAGGGTGACCAGCTCCCGACAGCGCCCAGCAAGCTGCACGCCGGGGTGGTCGGTGCTGAACACCAGCGTCTCCGAGTAGCTCCCCGCCGCAACGGCCACCGTCCCGCCGCCCTGGCTCCCCGCCAGGTCGAGCCCCGCCTGGATGGACCTGAACGGAGCACCCTCGCTGCCAACCCCGCCCTCGGCAGCATCGATGTCCACGTAGACCGCGTCCTCGCCCAGGTCCAAGGTCCCCCAGCGCCCAGTGCCACAGGCGAGGGGCACGCACTGGCGCCCTTCGGCCGCGAAGCCCTCGGCGCAGTTCGAGGCTTCGCCGGTGTCCAAATCAGGGCGCCGCGCGCCGTCGCAGCCCAGCAGCAACAGCCCAAGGCCAGCCAACTGCAGGAGCGTGGGGACGCGACCGCTCATCGTGAGGTGTACTCCACCAGCATGGTCGCACAGGAAGGGCGTCGAGACCAACCATCCATTGGCCGGTACCCAAATCCCGAAGACCACTATCGACGTCCGCGCCAGGTGTCTCACCGCTCCTGGTGGGCACGGAGGGCAGCATCCGCCTCTACCCGCTCACCCCCGCAACAGAAGCCGGACTCTCGAAGCCATGCTGGCATCGAGCCCATGTTCCTCAGCGCATATCAATGAATCGGGTCCAAGGGATTTCGAGCGGCGTCCTCGACGAACGCCTGCACCACCCCCCGACACGCCTCGGTCATCTCCGCCGCCGGCGGCGAAGCCAGCACCTCGAGGTAGTGACTCCCCAAGGCCACGAAGCAGGCCCCCTCCAGGCACTGTCCGTCCAGCTCGGGCGCCGGCGGCTCCCCACCGGGTCGGGCGGTCTCGGCGCGGACATGGGCCGCGGCCTCGGGCGACGCCATGGTCCACAGCCGCAGCTCGAGGCTGCGGGTCGTGTCTTCCGGATCTTCGAAGCGCTGGACCTCCAGATCCTCGAAGCCCGCGTCCAGGTACAAGGGGGCGTGGCCGTTGACCTTCTCGAAGAGCCGGTCCGCGTCGTAGTGCTCGGCGCTACCCGTCGCGGCCCAGCCCGATACCCAGGCCCCCAGGCCCGAAGCGGGCGCGGGAGGTGCTGGCTCCACCGGCGCGGGCGCAGGCTCCGATGCCGGCACCTCCAGCGCCGCCCCCTGCTGGGCCTGCTCCATCCAGCGCAGCTGCCGCAGCACCATGGCGGCCGCGATGGAGACCAGCACCAGCAGGATCAACAGTCCGGCGATGCGCTCCCTCATCGCAGCACCAGGGTCCGCCCAGGGTGGCGGCTCTCGCCGGCGTTGCTCACCACGATGGCAGCCTCACCCGCAACAGGGCAGGCGTGCTCGCACACGCCGCAGCCGTTGCAGGTCTCGGGCTCCACGTAGGGGCGCTCCAGCTGCACCAGCGTGCCGTCCTCCCTCACCTCCACCACCGCCTCGAGCCGCACCGACTTGGGGCTGGTGGGGCAGACCTCCTGACAGACGATGCAGGGCCGCCCCAATGCCCAGGGCAGACAACGGCTGCGGTCGACAAAGGCCGTTCCGATGCGCACGGGGCCCTCTTCGGCGTACTCACCCTGGCCCAGCTTCTCGTCCTCGAGCAGGGCCCGGATGGCGCCGGTGGGGCAGACCTCACCGCAGGCGGTGCAGCTGGGCTGGCAGCCGCTGGTGCCGATGCGCATGTCCAGCCCGGGAGTGAACAGGGTCTCGAGCCCCCCCTTCAGCCCCGCCGGTTGGATCACGTTGGTGGGGCAGGCCCGCATGCACTGCCCGCAGGCGACGCAGCGGGCCAGGAAGTCCAGCTCCGCCAGCGAGCCCGGGGGACGGATCAGGTCGGGCCCGCCCCGCTTGCCCAAGGCACCCTCGAGGCGAAGGCAGGGCACCGCGACCACACCCGCGGCCAGGGCCGTCACCGTGGCCCGCCGGGACAGATCGGGCTCGAGGGTCTCCCCGGCCTCGGAACGGCGGCTGGACAGGGCGAGCACCCCGTCGGGGCAGACCTCCACGCAGCTCATGCACAGGGTGCAGCTGGGCTGGCGGATGGCCCCTGAAGGATCGGCGGCCGTGTTGCAGACCTGGTCGCAGCGGCCGCAGTCCGAGCAGCCCGCCTGCAGCTTGGCGATGCGCCAGGGCGCCCAGCGACCGATGAGGCCAAGCAGCGCTCCCAGGGGACAGAGGAAGCGGCAGAAGGCCCGGGGCCGCCAGAGGTTGGTGAGCAGGATGGCGGCCAGCAGCAGCGCAGTGACCGGGGCCAGCAGGTGCTGGCGGGGGAAGGGCCACAGCAACGACACGCCGCGATCGGCCAGGGGCAGCAGCACGGTGTGCACCGAGCGGTGCAGCAGCGGCAGCGGGTCGAGCAACCCGAAGGTCAGGCTGGCCTGGAGCAGGCCCTTTGCACCCGGCAACACCGCCAGCAGCAGCAGGCCCAGCCCCAGGACCACGAGCACCCCGCGGCCAAGCCGCTCCGCACCCTTTCCCTGACGCTGCCAGCGGGCTGCCAGCAGCAGCGGGGGGATCAGCAGGACCACGAAGATCAGCTCGTGACCCCGCAGCCAGGCCCCGATGGCCGCCAAGCCCGCGCCCGCCGCAGCCCCCAGCTGCACCAGCAGCACCCCCAAGGCCAGACCCTCGGCCCGGTGAGGCCGGTTCGCTGCCCGCAGCTGTGCCGCCCGGCCCTGGAAGCCGAGGTGGGCGATGAGCTGGTTCAGGGTACCGAGGGGGCACACCCAGCCGCAGAACACCCGCCCGAGCATCAGCGTCAGCGCCACCGTGACCAGGGCCCAGAGCAAGCCGGGCTCGAGGCTGCCGGTGGCCAGGGCCGCGCTGACGGCCACCAGAGGATCGAGCTGCAGCAGCCAGCTGACCGGCCAGGTACCCCACTGGTAGAAGGCCTCGCCAGGGCTGGACACAAAGCAGAGCCAGGCGAACAGCACCAGGAAGAAGGCCTGGGTGATCCGTCGGGCGGGCAGCAGCCTCACGGAAGCGGCCCCACCGCGATGCTGCGCCAGTCACTGCTTCCGGCACCGGCCTTGCCCGCCCGGAGCAGGTAGGGCAGATCCGCGGCCTCCAGGCCCAGCAGGCTGGCCCCGAAGGTGTCCACCGCCACCGGGTCGTTACTGACCGCCACGAAGCCCCGATCCTCGAGATCGGCCGTGGAGCCGCCGGTGGGGCCGTTGCGGACCATGGCCCAGGTGGCGTCCAGCACACTCAAGGTGGGCTTGACCAGCTGGGACAGCTCGGAGATGACCTCGTTGACGTCCTGGTGGAACACCCCGCGGCTGCCACCCAGCAGGCCGTAGGCGTTCTTGATCGTCATGGTGGCCCCCGCCAGGAAGTGGTGCTTGAGGGGGCAGACCGAGATGTACTTGGTGGCCTGTAGCAGAGGCTGCAGGAGCACCGGCCAGCTGCGGATCAGCTCTCCACCGGGCAGGCTCACAGGCTGAAAGCTCGACTCGGACGGGATGACCACCCGGGCCCCAGCCTTCTTGGCCGCGGCAGCGATGCCCGTGACCTGGAAGCAGCTCAACGGGTCCGAGACCGGATTGTCGGTGACGATCACCTCGACGGCCCCCACCTGCAGGCAGCGCAGCACCAGGCGCTCGATGAGGTCCGGGTGGGTGGTGGCCCCCAGCTCCGGCGCGGTGGAGAACCCGGCGTTGACCTTGAGCAGCACCCGATCGCCCTTGCCGATGAACTGTGCCAGCCCGTTCAGGCTGCTCAGGGCCTGGTCCAGGGCGATGGCTCGGTTCGAGTCCCGCCCCACGCCCACGCGGCGCCCCGCGCCGGGCACCGTGAAGTCGAAGCTGCGCTCCAGAGTCTGGCCAGCCAGGGCGCCCTTCCAGCCCGGCGAGCCCACAAGCAAGGGGCCCGCCACGCCAGCCAGGGCGAGCCCTCCCGCGGCCTTGGCCAGGCGCAGCAGGAAGTCGCGGCGGTGGGGATCGGAGGACTTCGGGACATCGGATGGAGCAGGCATGGCGGAATGATAGCAGGGCCCAGGCGCCGAGCGCGGGCACGATCCGGAGCGTGGTACGCTGCCTCGCACCGCGCACCGAGCACAATGACATCGGCCGTGGTTCCGGAGCTGCTGCGAGCAGCCGGGTTGGTCCCTACAGCGCCGGCTGGAACCAGTACAGCGCGCCGCCGCCGCCGCCGCTGCCGTTCTGGTTGGGGGCGGCGACGATCACCTCGGAGAACCCGTCCCCGTCGAGATCGCCGAAGGCCACGCCCTGTCCGGCATAGTCCTGGGGGCCCTCGGGCATGAACGAAGCGTCGGCGTCCGCGGTGGTGTAGCTGCCGCTGGTGAGGTCCACGAAGAGGTAGGCGGCGCCGCCGTCGGTGACGACGCTGTCGTCGAAGGGAGCCCCCACCAGCAGCTCGTCCACCCCGTCGCCCTCGAGGTCGCCAGCCTTCAGGCCGAAGCCCGCGTAGGAGTTGGCGGCCGCGCCGCGGATGATCACGTCGGCATCGCCCAGGTTCATCTCCCCACTGACGGGCCCGTAGACTACGTAGGCCGCGCCCGCCGCAGAGCCGCCCGCGTTGCCGTAGCTGCCCACCACCACGTCGGCGGCCCCGTCGCCGTTCAGATCACCCATGGCCATCGCCATGCCCGCCACGTCCATGGCCTGCTCGCCGTACAGCGCCGCGGTCGCCGCGCTGGACAGATCGACCGTGCCCGTCTGCCCGCCGGGGACGACGTAGACCGCGCCGGAGTAGTACACGCCGGTGTCGTCCAGGGTAGGCACCAGGATCTCGCCGAGGCCGTCGCCGTCGACGTCCCCCCCCGCGCGGATGACCTTGCCCGCGAAGCTGCCCTCGGCACTCCCCGTGAGGATCGCGTCGGCGTCGTCCAGCAGGTCGCCATCCGCGGTGACGGGGCCGTAGTGGATCGCGACGGCGCCTGACTGCGCCAAGCCGCCGGCGTCATAGGCGTAGCAGCCTACGACCGCGTCCCCCAGGCCGTCGCCGCTGACGTCGGCGAAGTCCGAGCCGTGGCCGCACCACGAGCTCGCCTCGCCGTCCAGGCGCACCTCGGCGTCCGCCAGGCTGCCGTGTGCCGTGATGGGCCCCTGGTAGATGTAGGCCCCCGGTGAGGCGGCCCAGGGCATACCGAAGAGCAAGTCCGCGACGCCATCACCGTCGTGGTCGGCCAGGCCCACCGAGCGCCCGGCGCCGCCGCTCGCAACGTCGCCCTGGAGATACAACGCGGCCTTGTCGACGTCGCTTTCCCCCGTGGCGGGCTTGGTGACCACGTAGCCACCGCCTGTCCAGGAGTTGGCGAAGCAGGTGGCCGCGAGCAGGTCCTCGATGCCGTCGCCGTCCAGATCCCCCGTCTCGAGCAGGCGCCCCAGGTCGGTACCCGAGCTGTGGCTGCGGTAGATGCCGTCGGCGAGGGCCAGATCATAGCTGCCGTCGAAGCCACACACGACGTCCGCACCGTCGCAGTCGCTGTCGACACCGTCCTCGCAGTAGTCCACGGCGTCGGGGTGGATGCTGGCGTCGCCGTCGTCGCAGTCGGCCCCGCCGCAGCCGTCGCCGGCGAAGCCGTCGCCGTCCAGGTCGAAGTCCTCGTCCTCGACGCCGTCGCAGTCGTTGTCCACGCCATCACAGAGCTCTTCCGCCCCCGGATACACCGTGGCGTCCTGGTCGTCGCAGTCCCCCCCCTCCGCGGCCCATCCGTCCTGGGGGTGGCAGGTCCACTCGCTCAGGTCCGAGTCTCCGACGCCATCACCGTCGCTGTCGAAGTACCAGGTGCCCTCCTCGCCCTGGTCGGCGACCCCGTCGCAGTCGTTGTCCACACCGTCGCAGACCTCCACCGCGGCCGGATGGATCTCCGGATCGGCGTCGTCGCAGTCGCCCCCGACCGTGACCGCACCCTCGACGGCCTCGCAGCTGTCCGTGGCGCTGTCGGGATCGCCGTAGCCGTCCTGGTCGGCGTCGTCGTACCAGGTCCGGACCACCCCGTCGTCGGCCTCGCCATCGCAGTCGTCGTCGATGCCGTTGCAGCTCTCCGCGGCGCCGGGATTCACGGCAGCGTCGCCGTCGTCGCAGTCGCCCCCGACCTCAGCGTACCCATCGGGCGCCTCACAGCCGGTCCACGCCGAGCTGTCGTCACCGTAGCCGTCGAGATCGGCGTCCTCGAAGAACAGGCGCTCCCCCGCTCCATCGCAAGGGCCGGTGTCCACGAGGGACCCATCGATGGTCCCCTGGCAAGCGGCGAGGACGAGACAAGCAAGGAGGGAACGTGACTTCAAGGCATACTCTCGATGTGTTCTCCTGACTGCATTGTGCACCGAGCACCCCGAAGCTGATCAAGTCGAGCCCTCTTCTCCCCCCTTCCACCAAACCAGCCCCATGCACAGCGCTGTCGCCAACGCTCCACCGACACCCGCCAGCACCATGCACTCCGTCGACGGCCCCAGCCCGCCCAGCCCGCTCCAGCCCTGCATGTGCACCACCGTGGCCATGCTGTTGTAGACCACGTGGCACAGGATGGGGGCGAAGTTGGAGCGGGTGTGTACCCTCAGCCAGCCCAGGTAGAGGCCGGCGGGCAGGATGGTCAGGATGTGCAGGGGGCTCATGTGGAACGCGGCGAAGATCACCATTGTGACCAGCACCACCAGGGGCCAGGCCAGCCAGCGGTCCAGGGCGCTCCAGATGCAGCCCCGGAACAGCAACTCTTCGCCGATGGGGCCGATGACGCACAGGGTGGGGAGCAGCAGCAGCAGCTCCCAGGTCGCGGAGCTGTCGATGGCCTCGCGGATGCTCACCATGCTCGAGGCGTCCAGGCCGGGCCAGAGGTGGGCCAGCAGTGCACCCAGGCCGTTGCAGGCACCGATGAGGCTCAGAGCCCCCAGCACAGCCAGGAGCTGGGATCGCCACCTGGTGGCGCGCAGCGCCAACGCGCCGCGAAGGTCGGCCATCAGCGCCGGTACGCGCTCCCCACGGGGGCGACGGCCATGGCGCAGGGCGCTGAGGGTGAACACCAACACCAGGGCCAGCCCCACGAACAGCACCTGCTGCAGAGAGACCGACACTGCCATCACCCAGGGGGGGATCATCGATCCGCCGAACAGCTCCCCGAGCCCAGGGTCGAAGCTCAGGGCGTCGAAGTCGATGCCGGCACCGCTCGCGTGGGATGTGGTCAGCAGCAGCCAGCCGCCGGCCAACACCACCTGCACCAGCAGAACCACCAGGGCGACGGGCACGAAGCCCAGCACCAGGCAGAGCAGCAGCAGCACGCCGCCGACGGCTTCGAACAGCCAGCGCCGCCAGCGGGGGCTCACGGCTCACCTCCTTCCGAGGCGTCCAGCCCACCGAAGGTGTCCACGAGCCAAAGATCGATGCAGCCCAGCTGGGCGCCCAGATCGCAGGCCTCCTGGTACAGCTCCCGAGCCCGGGCCAGGTCCCGCTCCAACCCCAGCCCCTGGGCGTAGGCGTAGCCGAGGCTGATGCAGCCCATGGGGTGATCGGCCTCACAAGCCGACTCGAAGGCCTCGGCCGACGCGGGCAGGTCCTCGAAGGTGCCCAACCCGAAGCGCAGGGCCACCCCCCGGCGCTGGCAGGCCGGGGGGTAGCCTCGCTCGCAGCTGAAGCTCCAGGCCTCGTAGGCCCTGACCTGCTCCTCCCAGGAAGGCTCCTGGAACGCACCACCCAGCACCGTGACCAGGCTGATGCGGCCCGGCACCAACTGCCTGCCGAGGGCGTTGCAGGCGGCCAGGCTCTCCCCCACGCAGGCCTGGTTCAGATCGTCCAGGATGGCCTCTCGCTCCTCGTCGCTCTGAGGGGCCAGGCGCCCCAGCATTCCTCCCCGCAGCGCCTTGACAGCACAGGCAGCGAGGACGCCCTCGGGCACCCCACCGACGCCCATGAGGACATC
>CAZHIK010000220.1:0-10865 GCA_964532635.1 uncultured Enterobacterales bacterium | reverse complement strand
CTCAACGCCATTCAGCCCACCCTCCCCACCACCAGCCAGCCGGCGGAGCAGGCCGCTTCCGCCTCGAGCTCGGGGGTGCAGGTGCAGCTGTCGAACCAAGCAAGCTGGGTCTCCCAGATGCGCAGCGCCGCGACCCAGACCCCCGAAGTCAGGGCTGACGAGGTCTCGCGCGCCCAGCACGAGATCGCCTCGGGCGCTCTCGAGGTCAACACCGACATGGACGCGGTGATCAACGCGCTGATGATGGAGCTCTGATGAACGCTGCGTCCGATATGGTGGACGAAGTCCACCAGGAGCAGAGCCCCTCCGCCATCATCGGCGAGCTCGCCGCGGTGGTGGAGCGCCAGCTCGAGGCTGCGCGCAGCTTGGATGCGCAGACCCTCTCGGACGCCACGGCCCGACGCCAGGATCTCCTCTTCCACCTCCGCCTGGCCACCCAGGAGGCCAAGGCCGCCAGCCCCGACGGGCGGGTGAGCCTCGACCCCGAAGCGCAGCTCGAGCTGCGCCGCATCGCCGCCTTGGACCGGCGGCTGCAGATCGTCCTCGACTCGGTCAACACCACCCTCAACACCGTGCTGAACCGCGGTGCCAGCTCCACCTACGGCCAAGACGGCCGGATCAAGCGGTAGCGTCATGTCTCTGATCAACTCCATCCGCATCGGACAGACCGGCCTCAACGCCGCGTCGGCCGGGATCGAGGTGACGGGACACAACGTCTCCAACGCCAACACCGACGGCTACCACGCCCGCACCGTGGGCACGAGCACCACGGCCGCGGTCAACCAGGGCAGCCTGTGGTTCGGCCAGGGCACCTCGGTGGCCCAGGTCTCTCGCGCCGGCGACGAGCTGGTGTCGAGCCGCCTGATCGAGTCCCAGGGCGAAGCCTCCTACCAGTCCTCGCTCTACGACACCTTGAGCGTGGTCGAGGCGATGTTCTCCGAGACCGACGAGTCCGGCCTGGCCACCTCCCTGTCCGAGTTCTTCGACAGCCTCGAGGCCAGCACCATCGATCCCTCCGACAGCTCGCTGCGGTCCGGGGTCACGGGCTCCGCGTCGGAGCTCGCGCAGTCCGTCGGCAGCACCTGGAGCTTCCTCGACAACAACGCCGAGACCATCCAAGGCGAGATCGAGCAGAGCCTCGTGTCCATCAACGACGCCCTGCAGCAGATCGCCACCCTCCAGGAGAGCATCGTCACCGACGCAGACAGCGTCGGCCAGGGCGACCTGCTCGACCAGCGCGACGCCCTCGTCACCGAGCTGGCCCAGAGCATCGGCGCCACGGTGGACTACGGAGACAACAACGAGATCACGGTCTACCTGGGCGCCCACGCCATCGTGAACGACACCTCGGCCCGAGAGCTGTCGTTCAGCACCGACTCCGACGGCAACCCGGTGCTGTCCATCTCCGCCGACGGTGGCAGCTACGACGTCACCGACTCCTTCGGCGGCGCGGTCGGCGGCCTCATCGCCGCCCACGACTCCATCCGGGATGTCCAGGCCGACCTCGACACCTTCGCCGAGACCTTCGCCGACGCCATCAACGTCCAGCACGCTGCCGGCTACGACGCCTCGGGCGCTGCGGGTGGTGACGTGTTCACCTACACCAGCGGCTCCGCGGCCTCGAGCCTGGCGGTCGATACCAGCCTGGCCGCCGACAGCAGCCTGCTCGCCTTCGCCGCGTCCTCCACGGCCAGCGCCGGTGACGGAGGCAACCTGGACTCCCTGATCGGCATCCAGAGCAGCGCCATCTTCTCCTCCGGCAGCCAGACCGCCGAGCAGTACGTCTCGGGCATCTACACCAACATCGGTCAGCAGGTCTCGTCGGCCTCGGCCGCCTACGAAGCCGCCAACTCCACCACCAGCGACCTCGAGGCCCTGCACAGCTCCATCACCGGCGTCGATCTCGACACGCAGGCCGTCGAGCTCATCCAGTGGCAGGCCGCCTACCAGGCGGCGGCCCGCGTGATCTCCGCGAGCGATCAGATGCTCGGTGAGCTGATGGAGCTGGTGTGATGATCGGTACCACCTACGCCTCCCGCCTCACCAGCCTGACCCAGGCGGCCCAGAACATCTCCCAGCAGATCTCGGGCCTCCAGGAGCAGGCCACCACCGGGCTGGAGATCACCCGCCCCTCCGACGCGCCCGAGCAGATCCAGTACCTCCACGGGCTGTCCTCGCAGATCGACGATCAGAGCACCTGGTCCACCAACGCCGAGATGGCGATGAGCTACCAGGACGCGGCGGACGATGCCCTGGCCGGGATGGCGGACCTGCTCACCTCGGCCCGCGAAGCCGCCACCCAGTTCGCCTCGGAGACCTACTCCGCGGACGATCGCGCCCAGGGGGCCGAAGAGGTCCAGGCCATCCTCGACCAGCTGGTGGACCTGGCCAACACCGACATCGGCGGCCGCTACATCTTCTCCGGCAACGCCTACGACAGCGCGGCCTTCGACAGCACGGGCACCTACCTGGGTGACACCGACGCTCCGGCCGCGCTCATCAGCAGCAACCAGGAGTCCGCCACCGGGTTCGTGGGGAGCGACCTGCTGCAGGGCACCACCGACATCTTCGCCGCGGTCGATGACCTGATCACGGCCCTGGGCGCCGACGACACCGCCTCGATCCAGGCCTCCATCGACACGCTGGCCGACGCGGGTGATCAGATCAGCGCTGCCCGTACCACGGTGGCTTCCGAGTTCGGCGTCGCCGAAGATGCCCTCGAGGTGGCCGGGAACATGGAGACCCTGCTGAACGAGGCCCTCGAAAACCGGGCCGGGTCCGACGCGGTCTCAGTCTACACGTCTCTTTCCGAGCTACAGTCCAACTACGAGGCGATCCTCCAGATCACGGCCTCGTCCCAATCCATGAATCTGTTCTCCATGATGTAGTCCCGCCCATTCAGGGCTTTCCACCGGGCGTCGCCACCCCATCCAACATGACGCCTCCAAACCCGACGCGAGGGCCCACACAGCCCTCACACACAAGGAGCACGCATGGCACTCGTCGTCAACACCAATACGGCGTCCCTGAACGCAATCAACAACCTCAACCAAACCACGCGGGACCTGTCGGGCAACTACAGCCGCATCTCGAGCGGCCTGCGCATCACCAGCGCCGCGGACGACGCCGCTGGCCTGGGTGTGGCCGAGAGCCTCGAGTCCCAGAGCGTGTCCGGCCGCCAGGCCATGCGGAACACCAACGACGGCATCTCGGTCATCCAGACCGCTGAGGGCGCCACCGACGAGGTCAGCGACATCCTGGTGCGCATGCGTGAGCTGGCGGTCCAGAGCTCCTCGGAGACCCTGAACGACGACGAGCGCGCCTACATCCAGGACGAGTTCGAGCAGCTGTCCGACGAGATCGAGCGCATCGCCCAGGCCACCACCTTCAACGGGCTGGCCCTCGCCGACGGCACGAACTCCACCCTGGACGTGCAGGTGGGCATCAACAACTCCGCCGACGACCGCATCGCCATCGTCCTGGGCGACCTGACCGCTTCGGCCCTGGGCGTGGACACCGGCTCGGTGGACTTGAGCAGCGTCACCGGCGCCCAGGCGGCCATCGATGTCTTCGACACGGCCCTGGACTCGGTCAACTCCATCCGCTCCGACTACGGTGCGGTGCAGAACCGCCTGGACTCCGCCCTGTCCAACATGGAGACCTACGTCGAGAACCTCGAGAGCGCCGAGAGCCAGATCCGTGACGCCGACTTCGCCTACGAGACCGCAGAGCTGGCCCGAAACCAGATCCTGCAGCAGGCTGGTGTATCGGTCTTGGCACAGGCAAAGAACATGAACCAGGGTGTACTCAACTTGTTGAGTTGACCCTATCCGCTTCACACCGCGTCTTTAGCGGCATGACGCCGCCGGTGACACCTACGCCGGCGGCGACACATGGTTCGTGACAGGAAAGTCTCGAGCCAGGCTAAAGGCGCCATCCCCACGTCCGATAGCGGAGACGATTCGAGCCCGGGAGCTCCCATGGCCCCCCCACGCATCCAGCACAGACTGTCCGGCCTGATGGGCCTGCTCCTGGTGCTGCTCGCGCTCCACCCCATGCGACCTGCCCTGGCGGATGATGCCGTGGACGAAGGTGTTGGCCTGCTGGCGGGCCTGCGGGGTGTGGGCGAGGTGTGGCAGGACCCCTACCTGATCCAGGACATCGGCCGGAGCTCCCGCTTCGGGGGCACCGGCTTCATGTCCTACCGGGTCTGGCGCTTCGTGGGCGTGGACATCGAGGCCGGCTACCACCGCATGGCGGGCACCGGCACCACCCCCAACTCCGGCCGCACCCTGACGGACGCGACGCGCTGGGAGATGGTGCCGCTGGCGCTGTCGGCCTCGGCCGTGCACCGCGTGGGTGCCGTCGAGGTCTTCGGGAGCGTCGGGACCGCCTTCACCGTGTACACGAGCACCGACAGCGTGGGGGCTATCACCGGCACCAAGGTAGGCCCCGCTTTCCACGCGGGGGCCCGGCTGGACACCGGGATGGTGGTGCCCACCATCCGCCGTGACGCCCCGTATCGGCTCCGCAGCCTGGACCTCGAGCTGGTGGTCGGGCGCCGCCAGCACCAGTGCTTCGGTGTGGGCGAGGGCCTGAACCTCAGCGCCTGGCGCGTAGGCGTCGGTCTGCTCGCGAGGCTCTAGGTGCTCGCGTCCCTCGCTTTGATCGCCGCGCTGGCCAGCGGGTCTGCGGCTGCGGAGGAGGGGGTGCTGCAGGTCGAGGTCGACCCCGGCGTGGAGGTGCAGCTGTTCCGCACGGTGCAGCCTGGGCGCGGCCACATGATGGTGCGCCGCTGCGAGGAGGATCTCGAGTCCCTGCTGGACGGACGCAGAACCGACGGCATCCTGGAGCTCGATGTCATGGGTGTCGGTGATCGGAGCTGGTACTTCCGCGTTCAGCTCGACGACGACGACCTCGAGCTCGACGCACGGGTCGAGGAAGGACAGCTCCTGATCACCACCCAGCCCAGGCTGCCAGCCAGTGGCCAGCTCGAGCTGCTCTCCGTCACCGTCGATCAGCTGCTCGAGGGCACCGACCTTCCCGAGATCGGGCAGCCTCCTGCCCTGCCCATGACCTTCCTCCACGGCCAGGCCCTGCTCCCCGCAGTGGATCCGGCCAGCTACCAGCCTCTGCTGCCGGTGTACGCGCCGGGCGTGGGTCCAGGGAGCTGGGGGGCCATCGATCGGGCCCGGCAGACCTACCTGGAGAGCAACTCCCAGAGGGAGCGGGCACACGCGGTCTACGCCCTGGGCTGGAACTACCTGGAGCTCGGCTTCACCCGCGAGGCGCGCTACTACTTCGACCTGCTGCCCTCCTTCGAGCAGGCCTTCGACGACGAGGTGATCGCCATGACCCGCGCACGGGTGGCCATCATCTTGGGAGAGTGGGCCGAGGCACGGGAGCACCTGATCGCGGGCTGGAACGCCGGCGCCTCGCCGGAGCAGGTGCTCGAGTCCCTGGCTCTGGTGAGCCTGGCCACCGCGGATCCTCCAGCCACCGCCACCGCCCACGCCCTGCTGAGCGCAACCGGCCGCCCCGAGGCCTGGTTGCTCGCCGCCGAGCTGCTGCAGCGGGACAACCACTTCGAGCAGAGCATCATCGTGCTCCAGGGGCTCGAGTCCCGGGTGCATCCCGACTACCGTCCCTGGGTCTCGCTGCGGCTGGGCGACGCGCTGCTCGCCACCCAGGATCTGGACGGCGCCGCGCGGGCCTATGGTCGCTCCCCCGAGGACATCGCCGCCCTCAGGAAGCTGCACACCAAGCTCCTGGCCTTGCCGAGCAACTCGTGGCCACGCGTGATCACGCCGCTGCGGGAGATGGCTACGGGCGACGGAGTCCAGGCCGCGTAGGCGCTGTACCTGCTGGCGCAGGTAAACATCCTCTTCGGCGAGACCTCCAGCGCCATGGAAGACCTCAAGGAGCTCGAGGAGCGCTTCCCCCAGCTCTTCGAGCGCTCCGATGCCGGGAAGCGGCAGCTGGAGCTCTACTTCGACAACCTCGAGGCCCTGCACCGCCAGATGCGCTGGGTGGACATCGCCGCCCTGCACCGGCAGACCTGGTCCCGCCGCCTGCTCGACCAGACCACCGACTACAAACCCCTGCTGCTGGTGGCCGACGCCTTCGAGGCGATGGGGCTACCCGACGAAGCGCGGCGCGTCATGGGCGACGCCTTCTATGTGCTGTCGAGCCAGGACGGTGACGATCCGGTGTTGGTGTTCAGGCTGGCCCAGCTGTACGCCGACGCCGAGCGCAATGTCGAAGCGCTCGAGACCCTCGAGTACCTCGGCCGCCACGAACTCCCGCCGGAGTACCGCGGCCGCCGCGCCCTGCTGCGGGGCAGGATCCTCGAGGCCACGGGCCAGGACAGCGAGGCCGTCGGCGCCTATCGTGCTGCTGCACGCTTCCCGGAGACCCGCGACGACGCGCAGATCCTCCTCGCCCTCCGGGACGCCCGAGCGGGCCGCTGCACCCAAGCCATCCCATCTCTGCAGCGCCTGCTGATGCCGGATCGCAAGCTCGAGCGAACCACCGATCCCCTCCCCTTCCTGGCCCTGGCGCGCTGCCTGATGGCCGAAGGTCGCGAGGCCGAGGCAGCAGAGGTCGCCCGCGAGGCCGCGGGCCGCATCGAGTCGCCCGATGACGCGCGCCACGCGGAGTACATCGGCGTCGGCCCCTCGGACGAGGAGAGCCCCGCTGCGGGAATGAGCCGACAGGCGCTGCTGTCCGAGCGAGACATCTGGGCCCTGCTGGGCCAGGAAGAGCTCGAGTCCGCGGCCTTCGAGGCCGAGGTGGAGGCACGACGCCAGGACTGAACCAACCCCCGAGCATCCCGATTCGACACATCTCGACAGAGGTGTGTTCACCGATCCGTCTCGCCCGCTCCACCGACACATCACCCTCGAAAAAAAAGTGCTCCTGGGCCCTAAAGTGATCCGCCCGCCGACCGATTAGGGGGCGAACCCAGGCTCCCCGAGGGAACCATGAGCCAGCTGCTCTTCGATGGCTTGCACCAAGGCCTGCAGCGCGTGCTCGACCTGCGGCAGGCCCAACACACCCTCACCGCGACCAACCTCGCGAACGCCGACACACCTGGGTACAAGGCCAAGGTCATCCCCTTCGATCCTGGACCACGCCGTGAGCCAGACCGAGGCCCTGCGTCGCACCGACGAGCGCCACATGCCCGGCATCGGTGCCGACGCCGCCCACCCCGACGTCGAGGAGATCGACGCGCCGCCCTGGGCCCTGGACGGCAACTCGGTGGTAGCCGAGCGCGAAGCTGCGCGGTTGGCCGAGAACGCCATGCTCTTCAGCGGCGTCAGCCAGGGCATCAGCCGCCGGCTCGCCATGCTCCGCTACGCTGCCGGCGACGGCAAGTGACCGGGGGTAACCAGTGAACCAGATCGTCGAGCAGCTCAGGAAGTTCTACGAGGGCCTCGAGCCCAGCCGCCAGCGCGTGCTCTGGGCCGCTCTGGCCCTCACCGTCGTCGCCCTCGTGGTGGTCGGCGTCTGGGCCTCACGCGACGCCTACCAGGTGGTCTACACCGAGGACGATCCAGAGGCGATGGCCGCTGCCAAGGCCGCCCTCGAAGAGCGCAGCGTCCCCTTTCGCGTCAGCAGCGACGGCGCCAGCCTCAGCGTGCCCAAGAGCATGGCGGGCGAGGCCCGCGTGGACATCGCCTCCACCGGACATGTGGTGGGCCTCGAGATCATCGAGAACATCTCGGCGGGCACCACGCCCCGGCGTGAGGACTGGTACTACCAGCGCGCCCTGCAGGGCGAGCTCACCCGCACCCTGCTGAGCCTCGAAGAGGTCGAGGCCTGCCGGGTCCACGTGGTGCTTCCGGACGAGAGCTCGTTCCTGCGCGACCGGCGCGAGGGCTCCGCCTCCGTCACCCTCCGCCTGCGCCCTGGTGCGCAGCTGGGGGCCCGCCAGATCGTGGGCATCACCTCCCTGGTCGCTGGCGCGGTGCAGGGCCTGGAGCCGGACCAGGTCGTGCTGACCGACGCCGCGGGCAGCATCCTCTCCGAGAGCGACGAGTCGGATCCCTACATCCAGCACGCCTCCACCCTGGTGGAGAAGCAGCGTGCGGTGGAGCAGAGCCTCAGCGAGCGCCTGCAGAAGAGCCTCACCAAGCTCCTGGGCAGCCCCGAGCGCTTCGACGTGTCGGTGGCCGTGGACCTGGACGACACCACCGAGGAGGAGACCCTCCAGGAGCTGGACCCCAACAGCCAGGTCACCATCTCCGAGCAGCTCATCGAGGAGGAGAGCTCCGGCGCCACCGCAGGTGGCGTGCCCGGCTCGGAGAGCAACCTGCCCGAGAAGGCCGATCCCATCACCAAGGGCACCGAGCGCAGCTCCACCCAGACCCAGGCCAACTACGACTACACCAAGCGCACCACCCACACGACCCGCCTGGCCGGCTCGGTGGAGCGGGTGAGCGCCTCCATCACCGTGGACTCCGCGGCCATCGCGGAGATCGTCGCGGACTCCGAGGGCGCCCACACCGAGGAGTCCCTGCGGGCGGATCTGCAGGCCAGCATCCAGGACGCCATCGGATTCCAGCAGCCCCGTGGCGACGCCATCGCCCTGGAATTCATGCCCTTCAACGCCGAGCGGGCCCAGAGCAGCGGCGACCTCGCCGAGGCGCCCTTCGACCTGCTCCGCTATCTGCCCTACGCCCTGGCTGCCCTGGCTCTGCTGCTGGTGTTCGCCTTCGTCATCCGTCCCCTGATGGCCGTCGCCGTCCGTGGTCCCGAGCCTCAGCAGGCCATGGCCGTCGGTCCGGACGGTACCCTCATCGCCGTAGCGGACGGCGAACCCGAAGAGGACGAGATCTCCCTCGCCGACCGCCTGCGACACATGGTGGACAACTTCGAGGCGGTGGATGCCCGCGAGCTCAACCGCCTGGTAGAGGCCCAGACCGAAGCCTCAACCCAGGTGCTCCGCCGCTGGATGCACTCCGCCTAGCTCGGATCGAGGACCATGGCCCCCTTCGCCTCCATCACCAGCTCCACCGGCTTCCAGTCTCTGGGCGTGCAGCGCTCCGATGCTGGGGGCATCCAGCCTCTGCCGGTAGCCGCGAGCCTGAGCTCCCGCGGCCGGAGCGGACGGCTGCGCAGGGTGGGTGGGCCGGACGAAGGCGACGAGGACGCTATCCCTGCAGGTCCCCCCCCTCCCACGAGGGAAGAGCTCGAGGCCGCACAGGCCGCCCAGCGCGAGGCCGAGCAGGCCCTGGAGGCCGCCCAGCGGGAGATCGCCGCCCTCAGGACCCGCATGAAGGCCCAGGAGAGCGCGAGCATGGCGGTTGGCGACGCCCTCGATGACGCCCTGGCCGGCGTCCAGAGCGAGCTGCGAGAGGCCTACGCCGATGTGGTCCTGGCCGGTTGCCGCCGCTTGCTGGGCAGCCTCTCCGACAGCGAGGCCGTCTTCCACGCCCAGCTCGACACCGTCTCCGAGCAGCTGGTCCTCGAGAGCGAGATCGTGCTGCGGGTGGCCCCCAGCCACAAGCGGGCCGCCGAAGCCGCCATCTTCGGCCGCATGGGATGGTCCGTCGAGGTGGACACCGAGATGGACGATGGCTGCGTCGCCGTGTGCCGCAGCAGCCTGGTGGACGCCCGCCTCGAGACCGCCTTCGAGGGCATGGAGCAGGCCCTGCGCGCCTGGCTGGCCCAGGACGGTCCCGGCGGCCTGCAGGCCAAGTGATGGCCGACACCCTCGGCCTGGACCGCATGAAGCGACGGCTGGCCCAGGCCAGCCTGATGACCCAGCAAGGGCGCGTCACCCAGAGCGTGGGCCAAGTGCTCGAGGCCGATCTCCCCGGAGTCTCGGTGGGCACACTCGCCGAGGTGGCTGGGGTCTGGGCCGAGGTGATCGGCTTCGAGGAGCACAAGACCCTGCTGATGCCCCTGGGCAGCCCGGATCGGGTGGCCCAGGGTACGCCGGTCAAGGTGCTGTCCAAGCAGCTGAAGGTCCGCGTGGGCGATGGCCTGCTGGGCCGGGTGGTGGACCCCATGGGAAATCCACTGGACCGACGCCCTCTCGAGGACGTGCCCTTCGCCAGACCCCTGGCCTCGGGAGCCCCGGATCCACTCGAGCGCCTACGGATCGACAAGCCCCTACCCACCGGCATCCGCGCCATCGACGGCCTGCTCACCCTCGGCAGAGGCCAGCGAGTCTGCGTGATGGCCGGCTCGGGGGTGGGCAAGAGCACCCTGCTGGGCATGGTGGCCCGCCACGCCCGCGCGGACGTGAACGTGATCGCTCTGATCGGCGAGCGCGGTCGAGAGGTTCGCGAGTTCCTCGAGCGCGATCTGGGGCCCGACGGCCTGGCTCGCTCGGTGGTGGTGGTCGCAACCAGCGATGCCTCCCCCATCCTGCAGGTCAAGGGTGTCTTCGCGGCCATGAGCATCGCCGAGCACTTCCGGTCCATGGGCAAGGACGTGCTGATGCTCGCGGACAGCCTCACCCGCCTTGCCATGGCCCAGCGGCAGATCGGCCTCGCCGCGGGAGAGCCCCCCACCACCAAGGGCTACACCCCCTCGGTGTTCTCCCTGATCCCCTCCCTGCTGGAGCGGGCCGGCCCCGGCGCCGGACGCGGCAGCATCACCGGCATGTACACGGTCCTGGTGGAGGGTGACGACATCCACGATCCGGTGGCCGACATGGTTCGCGGTGTAGTGGACGGGCACATCGTGCTGTCCCGCAAGCTGGCCAGCCACGGACACTATCCGGCCATCGATGTCCTGCAGAGCCTGTCGCGGACCATGCCCCACACCACCGCCCTGGAGCAGCAGGCCGCCGCCGTACGGATCCGCGATCTCCTGGCCACCTGGCACGAGAACGAGGAGCTGGTCCGGCTGGG
>CAZHIK010000219.1:0-10866 GCA_964532635.1 uncultured Enterobacterales bacterium | reverse complement strand
GGATCGCTCGGGAAACACCGCAACCTTGGCCCAGGCCTCTTGGCACCCCGAGACGAGGTGTACGCTGTGGGCGCCGGACGGAAGGCCCTCCACCTCGGCCGGTGTGATCAGACCCGTGTCCCGGCCGTCGATCTCGATCCTCGCCCCCGTTGGAGAGGAGCTGACCGAGAGGCTGCCCTGGCTGGCCGCGACCGCTGCTGGGGACCCACTGGCGAAGGACAGCGCCAACAGCGACCTGACGAAAGAACCTCTCATCCGTCACCTCGGCGATGCAGGGCCAGCAGTCCCAGAGAGAGGACCAAGAGCACCCAAGCCCAGGCGCGCACCGGCCTGCTGGAGCAGGCACAGCGTGGCGGCATGCGAGGCGACCAGCCAAGCATCGTGCCCGAGTCATCGGGGATGATGGGTTGGTCATCGATGGCGTCGCTGTCGGTGGCCGTGGGTCCCGTGTCTTCCACTGGCGGCTGGGTATCGTCGGAGGGGGCGTGGGTGTCCTCGGGGGCCTGGGTGTCCTCGACAGGTGGTTCGACGATGTCAGCGCTCCAGCTGTAGCTCCAGTCGCCGGCACGGTCCCAGTCGTAGGCGTAGCCGAACGCATCGCTGTCCCATGGAGAGATCACCAGGTAGCTGTCGCCGTCCGCCCAGGCGATGCTGCCTGTGCCCTCTCCATCGCTGTCCACCTCGATGTTGACGGTCTCGACCACGTGCTGGTCTTCTGTGGAGACGAGGATCGCGAACCAATCGACACCGCTCTGGCCGTCGAACTCGACCTCGAGCAAGCGATCATCTTCAGCCGTGCTGTGGTCGAAGCGGACGAAGTCCTGGCCCAGGCTCTGGGGCAGCCGTCCGCCCGAAGAACCGCTGGCGGGCAGCCGCGTGACCTCATCGCGCAACAGCACCTGCGGATAGAGCTCCTGCTCGTCGTAGTCCATCACCGCATTGGCCGCGACGAAGGCGGTGTAGAGTTCATCCCAGTCGTAGCCGAGGCTCTCGAGTGCCGTGGGCAGGTAGAGGCTGTAGTCGGAGCCCGACACGCTGTTGGACAGCTCCCAGATCTCGCGGATGGTGTCGGCCCCACCGTGGCGCTCGTCGAGAAAGAACGCCAGCACCGCCATACCGTACATGTGGTAGTACGCGTCGCTGTAGTCTTCGGTCCAGGCGTTCATGCCGATGTACGGGACCTCGGTGTACCACTCGATGTAGGGGGCCCACTCGTCGAGGGTGGGCCACACCTGCTCCTCGACCCACATGGCGGTCGCTTCCCACAGGAAGATCTCGTGCATCCACGGCAGGCTGAACTGCAGCGTGTGCATGAACTCATGGGCGGCCATCGACTTGGCCCAACTCGACGAGGAGAACGAGCCGCTGTAGGCCACGATGTAGGGCACCCAGCCATAGCCGTTGCAGTGGTCGACGCTCACGTAGGCGCCTGCGTAGCCTGGATCTTCGTAGATGTAGGCCAGGATGGGGTACTCGGGCGTGCTGGTGGGTTCGGACCAGCCCAGGTTGTCCACCTCTTCGTCCCACGCAGTCTCCAGCCAACTGGCGAAGTCGCTGGCGTAGCGGGACATGTCGGGTTCGTCCCACTCCACCGAGAAGTGTTCGCCCTGCAGCTGGTAGCGGCCTGTCTCGCCGAAGCAGGGCGTGCTGTGGGGAGGGACGGGGCCATCGGAGGGCGCCCTCGGTTCCACCAGGTCGCGCTTCCACGGCGCCAACGAGGCGGTGAGCCGGGCCCGTTCACCGCTGGGGATCTCCTCCCAGCGCTGCCTGAGCTGGGAAACCAGAGGCGTGAGACAGCGCACGGCCGGCTCGCCTGGGGCGGCCACCTCTCCAGCCATGGCCTGATCCAGCCGTTCGATCAGGCGGGCCACCGAAGGCCCGCTCCCGTCGGCAGGTCCATCGCCGTGGGCCTGGGCGTGGAATGAGACACAGGCCCAGGCGGCCAACCCACCAAGAACCTGGACCCAGCGCCTCGACATCGGCATCTACTCACCAGTGACCGCGACATCGAAGACTGCGGTAGCGCTGTCGGATCCATTGGCGCAGTCCTGCACGTCGAGGGTCACGGTCACCTCGTAGGTGTTGGTGCTGGCGTAGGCGCTCTCGAGCCCGTCGATGGTGAGCGTGGGCTGCTCGGCGTTCTCGTCATCGAAGCTCAGGGACGGCCCTGGCGTATCCACACTGGCCGACCAGGTGAACCCGAGCGGATCACCGTCATCGTCGGTGGAGCCTCCTGCATCCATGCTGACCGTTGTGCTGGTGAGCGGACACGTGATGGTGTAGCCGCTGCTCCCGCAGCTGACGGTGAGTTCCTGGTCGGCGTAGCTCCCAGCGTCCGCGATGGGGGCGGTGTTCTCTGCCCGCCAACCCGAGGAAAGCAGCACCGAGATCGTGTCGATGTCCGAGCCATCCGAGACGGTCAGGCCGAGGATCCAGCTCCCTTCGGCGTCCACCCAGAATGTTGGGGTCGCGGAGTACGGATCGTCGAAGGAGTCGACATCCGCCAGAGAGCCAGATGGCTTCGACGTGATGGACCAGCTGTAGTCCAGAGCGTCTCCGTCGTGATCGTAGCTGGCTGAGGCGTCCAGCTCCACGGCGGTGCAGGTGGACGCGGGCAGGCTGTCGATGACTTCGGCATCCGCCACAGGCGGCGTGTTCTTGATCAGCTCGGTGCTGGAGCACACAGGAGTTCCAGTGTCGATGCCGTCGCTCGGGGTGATCTCGACGTAGACTTCGTCGTCGCGGACGAAGAAGCTCGAGTCCAAGCTGCTGCCTGCCTCCGAGGCCAGCACGCCGTTGACATACCAGGCGTAGCCGTAGACAGGGGAGTCACCGTCGGCATCACTCCAGCCATGGGACAGCGCCGTCAGGGTGTCGTCACCATAGGCCGGCGACGGCGAGATGCTGACCGAAGAGAGTGTGGGGATGGAGTTCTGGATGGTGATGGTGTTGGACGTGACCACATCGCCGTCGTCCGTACCATCGTTGGCGGTGACCGTGACGAACACCGTGTCACCGCGCTGGTAGGGCCCCAGACCCAGGCGGTCGGTGGCGGTGACCGAGGTGCCCGAGACCTCCCACGCATAGCTGTAGGACTCACTGTCGCCGTCGTCATCGGACCAGCCGTAGCAGGTCGCGGTGACGGTGTCCGTGACCACGGGATCGCTGGGGGTGAGGGACACGGAGGTGAAGGTGGGAGGCGTGTTGGCGATCTCCACTGCGTCGGAGGTGATGGCCTCGCCGCTGTCTTCTCCGTCGTCTGGTGTGACCACACAGCTGACGTTGTCCCCCCGGTCGAAGCTGCCGCCGTCGAGGGTGGACTGGTCCAGGCCCAGCGAAGCGCTGTCGATGAGCCAGTCGTAGCTGACGGACACATCGTCGCCGTCGACGTCGGTCGCTTCCTCGTAGCTACAGCTGAGGGTAGTGGCCTCGTACGCCGTGCTGGGGTCGAGCGACGCCGAACCCAGCTCGGGGGCGGTGTTGAGCACGACCACGGTTGAGGAGTTGACGACGGCACCGTCCCCGTGGCCATCGTTGGGGACCGCTTCGATCCAGAGCTGCTGGTCCTTGATCGGGCTGTGGGAGAAGGAAGTCACCGTGTCGCTGCCTTCGAGGGTGAGGACCTCGGAGGTGGATCCATCGACGAACAAGGTCAGGGTGGTGGTCACCGGATCCTCGTCCATGTCATGGACTTCGATCAACGAAGCCTGCATGACGCTGGCGGCGGTGGGTTCCGAGGGCAGGAGGTTGACCGCGCTGATGGAGGGGAGTTTGTTTCCGATGGTGACCGACGCGCTAGTTTCGACGCCTTGATCCTCACCATCGGTCGCGGCATACGTCACCGTCCAGACCTGTCCTTTGGTTGTGTGGTCCGCAGAGACGGTGAGCTGGTTGGCGTAGTCGTAGGCGACCACGCCGTCCACGCTCCAGCTCGAGATGAAGCTGATCTCGTCGCCATCGGCGTCGGTCGCCTCGAGCGCCAACTCGAGATCGTCGTCGGTGGTGGGCTCCAGCGGTGTGAGCTCGGCCGAGCCGATCTCCGGTGGCGCGTTGAGGACCGTGACCTCGTCCGAAAAGGGCTCGCTCTCGTACTCGCCATCGAAGGCGATCACCCGGGCCTCCCATACATCGCCCTTGACCGTGAGGTCCGACGAGATGATGTCTCCGCTGATTGTGATCTGCGAGCCATTGCGGAAGTAGGACCACCGTTGCGTGAGCAGATCTCCGTCGGGGTCATCTGGTGCTGTGACCAGGAGCGCTTGGAGGTCATCCCTGGTGTCCGGGCTGGTGTCGGCGAACTCCACCACACCAGGGGTAGGGGGGGAGTTGAACTCGATCTCGGGCGGATTGCCGCATCCGAACGCGAGCGTGAGGAGCACCCACGAGGAGCGCCATATCCGCTCATGGAACCTTCGCATGTCGGCCTCCACCCATGGGTATTCGATCTGCGCTATCATACATCGAGAATGTGTAGGAGGACAGCATGCCGGCCCTGACCATCCTGATCACGCTCGCCGTCTCGCTGGCCGTAGCCTCCGATGCACCAGCCCCCACTCCCGACGGCACGGGCGAGATCTTCGTACGCTCCGAGCCGCCCGGCGGCACCATCATCCTGGACGGGCAGCCCACGGACGTGATCGCACCAGGGGTGCTCGTTGATGTCCCTTCGGGTCAGCACACCGTGCAGGTTTCACAGGCCTGCGCCGCCGGTCAGGCCACTGTCACGGTTCGGCCTGGAATGATCGAACGTGTGGAGCTCACCCTGAAACCACAGGACGGTGCGCTCACCATTCTCTATGAGCCCGCGGGTGCTGTTGTCGCTGTTGACCGTGTCCCGCTCGGGGCGACCCCTCTCGAGGAAGTCATCGTGCCTTGCGGCGAGCATCAGCTGCAGCTCACGGCCCCCGGCCGCGTCAGCCTGACGCAGCTGTTCGAGGTCAAGGGCGGTCAGACCACCGTGCTCGAGGGCACCCTCGGAGTCGTCGAGCGAGGAAGCCTGGCGGTGCGCGTGGTCCCTGCTGGAGCAGAGGTTCTCGTGGACGGGCTGTTGGTGGGAGCCGCTCCCCTCGAGGTCGCTGAGCTCGAAGCGGGCTCCCACCGGATCACCGCCCGCGCTACCGGCTTCGAGGAGCGAGAGCAGACCGTCGAGGTCGTCGCGGGTGGACAACAAGACCTGAGCCTGGAGCTTGCCCCCATCCTTCCCGAGCCCAGCGCCCGGCAGAAGCTGGGGCTGGACAGGATCCGGTGGGGTGCTCTGGCCCTTGACGTCGGGCTCGCCGGGGCGGCCGTGGGGCTCGGGGCCCTGTCCTACAGCAAGCTCCGGCAGTCCGATGACGGCTACGCCCACTATCTGGAGCTCACCTACGCCGAAGAGCCCGAGTTGTTCTATCAGGAAGAGGTGCTCACCCCTCGGCGGCACGCCCGCGTCATGGCCGTGAGCGCCGGGGCCAGCGCCCTGCTCTCGGCCGCTGGGTTCGTGTTCGTTCCGGTGGTCGCAGAGAGGACCGGTGACGAACCATGAGCCGTTCACGGGCCCGGTGACGGGCGCCGAGAGCGGCTGTGACCATCTCGTCGAGGCAAGCTGGGCGCTTGGGTGTGCGGGTGGACGCACCGAGAGGGCTCACCTGGACCCACCACTCGATCTCCAGTCCGGTCGCTGGTGCGGGGGACGCGGCCCGCGGCGCTCGGAGCGGGGGGCTCGGAGCGCGGCCCGGGGGGCTCGCAGCCCTCCATCGTTCGAAGCTGCGCGACATGGGCGTCGGCATCCTCGTGCAGCTGGGTGACGATCTCCTCCACCGCCTCCACTCGGTAGGGGATGATCCTGAGCTCGTCGCACTCCTCCTGCAGGCTCGCCAGCTCTTTGACGATCTCGGCCCGCTCGGTGCCGAGGTGGTCGTCGCAGGCGGCCGACAGGAACAGCAGAGGGATCAACCTGAGCGCGTGACGCATGGAGCTAGCCCCTCCGCCTGCGGGCGTAGAGCCCCGCCAGACCCAGCGGCCACAACCACCACGCCGCCCCCACGGCACCGCTGCAGCCGCAGCGCTTGCCGTCGTCCAGGCCGGTGTCGGGTAGCTGGGCGTCGTAGCCGGCCATGGGGGTCTGCAGGTTGCGGGTGTTCCAGGGGTCGTGGCCGAACATGGGCCAGTCGGCGGGGCTGCCCACGGGGGCTGGGGTGTCCCACAGGAACAACCAGCCGGCGCGGGTGCCCACCACCACCTCGTACAGGCCGTCGCCGTCCACATCGCCCACGGCGGGGCTGGCCAGGATCCACTGGCCCGTGAACTTGGGCCAGCCTGCGGGCTCCACGCCTTGCTCGTTCCAGGCGTGCAGCATGAAGCCGCCCGATCCAGCGATGATCTCCATGGCGCCGTCGCCGTCGATGTCCACCACGGCCGGGTTCAGGAAGAACTGCAGGTCCTCGATCTGCTGGGGGAAGCCGTCCAGGAAGTCACCGTCTGTGCCGTCCCAGGCCGCCACGGCGTGATCGTGGCTGATCATGTGCCCGTCGTCGTCCATGCCCTCGAGGTAGCCGAAGCCGGCGCCGCCGCTGACCACATCGGGGATTCCGTCGCCGGTCAGATCCGCCAGGCTGGGGTTGTTGACGAAGGGCAGCAGCAAGGAGTCGTCCATGTTGCTGTTGTCGCCGTAGAAGCTGGCGCTCTTGTAGGTGAAGAGCAGCTCGCTGCCGTCCAGGTCCAGCACGGTCTCGTAGCCGACCATGGCGTGGGTGGTGATCTCCACCTGGCCGTCCTCGTCGAAGTCGCCCAGGGCTGGTGAGATGGGCATGCCCTCGCCCACGTAGGGCAGCACCTCGTTCTCGGGGCAATACAGGTTCACCGGCCAGCCCTCGAAGAAGGAGCCATCCGACGCGATGGCGTAGGTCAGGGCGTCGTCTCCATCCAGCAGCTCGTTGGTGCTGATGGCCACGTCGTCGCGGCCGTCGCCGTCCAGGTCGCCCACGGCCGGTGAGCTGACGATGCGAGATCCACGGTCGGTCCACTCGGGGTGGATGGCGGTGACGGGCCAGCCCGCCACCTCGCTGCCGTCGTGGTGCCAGGCGTAGACCTGCTGGTCCATGCCCGGGGCCACGATCTCGAGATCTCCGTCGCCGTCCAGGTCGCCCAGGGCTGGAGATCCGAAGAAGCCCTCGTCCATCACGAAGTCCGGATCGGTGAACGCCACGGGATCCTGGCTGACCGGGAAGCCGTCCCGCAGGGTCCCGTCGGCTCCCACCACGAACAGCAGCCCGCGGATGGTGCCCGCCACGATCTCGGCCTGCCCGTCGCCGTCCAGGTCCCCCACCGCCGGCGTGCCCACGAAGCTGCCCCCGGTGGCGCTGTCGAAGGCGGCGAAGGCGGGGTTGGCCAGCAGGTTGCGCTCGTGGCTGGGGTCCAGTTCCTCGATGGGCGTGGTGGCCCAGGGGAAGCCGGCCAGCTCGCTGCCGTCGTGCTGCAGGGCGTGGATCAGGCCGGCGGAGTCGCCCTGGATGATCTCCATGTCGCCGTCGCCGTCCAGGTCGTACAGCTTGGGCGAGGAGTCGAAGGAGGAGTCGAAACGCAGCGGCCAGCCTTCCGGGCTGTCGGGGTCGTGGTGCAGGTAGACCACCCTACGCTTGTGGCCCTCGCGGCCCTGGCTGTCGGTGACCCGCAGCCGCAGGGTGACCGTGTAGATGTTGACGGCTTCCTCGCGCTCGAGCTGATCCCAGTCGTACTCGTAGACCGGGACGATGGCGGAGGGGTCCAGGTCCATCGCGGTGACGTCCCACTCGGCCAGCACGCCCTCGGTGGCGTCGCTGCCGCTGGCTACCTGCTCGAAGTCTTCCTCCGCGGGATCGAGCCCCACGGCGGCCTCGAGCACCCATGTGTCGAGTGTGTCACGGTCGGCCCGAGCCAGGCCGGTGACCTCGACGGTGGGGGTGTCCTCGGGGTCGATCACGGCGAACCAGGGAGGCTCGTCGATGTCGGCCTCGGGGGGGATCTCTCCGGCGGTGACGGCCTCGACTGCACGCCAGGCGTTGATGCGGCCCTGGCCGTAGTAGCGGTCCCAGCCGGGCTCGCTGGGGTAGTGCAGGCCGTCGCCCTCCCACTCCGGAACGTCGATGTCGTCGGCGCTGGTCACCAGCAGCTGCCAGGCCTCGTTGGCCGTCAGCGCGTAGCCGGCCTCGATGGCGGCCGAGTACAGCAGCCCCGCCACACCGGAGGACACGCCGGTGGCTCCGGAGGAGCAGGTGACCGAGGGAGCGGACAGGTCGAGCCTGGCGCCGTGGTTGGTGCAGTTGGAGTAGGACAGGAAGGTGGTGGCGTCTTCGCGGCTGTCGGTGTCGTAGCGGATGGCGTGCACGTACAGGGTGTGGCGGTTCACCCCCGGGTAGTTCTGGTGGTACGCGGTCTCGTCGGCCGCCGATCCCACCACCAGCACGTCGCTGTCCCAGGCGTGGTCGATGGCGTCCTGCACGAAGGCGGCGTTGTTCACGGTGCCCAGCGCCTCTTGCACCACCTCGGCCCCGATCTCCACGGCGTAGAGCACCGCCGCGCCGAAGCTGGTGCCGTCGGCCAGGAAGCTGTCGCTGACCCGCAGGTTGACGATCATGCAGTTGGGGCAGACGCCGACGTCGTGCCCGTCCTCCCCGCCCTCGCAGCTGTCCTCGCTCTCGCCGGTGCCGTGGCCGTAGCGGGTGTCGTCGTAGGGGTCGTTGTCGTTCCACATGAAGTCCCAGCCGGCGATGTCATCGACGAAGCCGTTGCCGTCGTCGTCCACACCGTCGCTGAGGCTGTGGATCAGGTCGGAGGGGTCCAGCATGTCGTCCGCGCTGTCCACACCCGCGGTGATGTCGATGGTGGGGTCGAGGTCCCAGTCGCGGATGTTGACCACGCCGTTGCCGTCCACGTCGTGGCTCTCGGCCTCACTGCCGTCCTCGAGCCGGGGCAGGGGCAGCTCGCCGACGTTGAGCCAATGCTTGTCGATCAGCCGGTCCTTGTCCCACTTGATGCCCGAGTCCAGCACCGCCACCAACACATCGGTGCGGCCCGTGCAGGTGCGCCAGGCCCGGTCGGCGCCCAGCCCGGAGCCGATGGCGTGCTCCTCCTCTCGCACGGTGTCGCGGTACTCCTCGGCCACATACGAGATCAGGTTCCACTGCTCCTCGAGGTCCGAGGGGCACAGGTCCGGCCGATCCGGCTCGCCACACTCCGGGTAGGTGGGCAGGGGAAGCTCGGCGGCCGTAGCGAAGGCGGCGAGGAGCAGCGCGGTGTGCATGGACCCTCCAGGCTGACCTGGAGAGCCTACCACTCGCGTCGACCGACCTCGAAGGCCCGGGCGATGAACTCGCCTACGCCGTAGTAGCCGCGATCCGCCATGGAGTAGAGGAGCGGGTCGATGCCCCGGAGGTCGGGCCGGCCCTGCTCGTCCAGGCAGGCCTCGTCGACCTCGAGATCGATGATCTCCCCCACCAGCTGGGTGTGGCAGCCGATCTCATAGCGGTGCAGCAGCCGACAGTGCAGGGTGACGGGAAACTCGGCCACCCCCGGGGCATCCACGTGGGGGCTACGCACCGCTGTGAGCCCCAGCGCCGCAAGCTTGTCGCCGTCGCGGCCCGAGACCATGCCGGCGTAGTCCGCCTCGGCGGCCCGGGCGGTGCCGGGGATGTTCACGGTGAACGCGCCCCGCTCGACGGTGTTTTCGTAGCTCAGGCGGCTGGGGCGCCAGGACACGGCCACCGCTGGGGGCTTGCTGCAGCAGATGCCGGCCCACGATGCCGTGGCGATGTTGGGCCTGCCGTCGGAGCCGTAGGTCCCGATCACGAAGACCGGGTGGGGGAAGACCATGGTCTTGGGGCCAAAGGAGCGCTTGGGCACGGGGCTCTCCGGGGTCAGGAGGTCTCGATGGAGGCGGAGGACAGGGCATCGGAGGGGACCAGGCGCCCGCCGAAGGCGATGCGACCGCCGGCCGGGGGCTCCCACAGGATGTGGACCAGGCTGGGGGCGCGCTCACACAGGGGCGCCAGCGCTTCACAGAGCTGCTCCGAGATCGCGGCGCGCTCGGCTTCCTCGGGCCATGAGGCGACCAGCACGTGCACGAAGACCGGGCACGGGGTCTGCTCGTAGCTCCAGCCGCTCTCGGCATACTCGGTCTTGCGGAGCCAGCGCAGCCGCACCCAGGTGGCCCCTCGCCGGGCAGGGCTGAGGATCGCGCCTGCGGCGTCCGCGAGCTCCGAGGCCAGCAGGCGCTGCTCCTTGGGCTCGGCGACGATCTCGATCTCGAGGATGGGCATGTGGCACCTGGGCTGGTGGGAGTGCTTCTGATATCCTCTGCGTCCCCCGCATCGGGGAGGCAGCCCTGACCCCGGCCGACCCACAGTCCTCGGAGCGCCGCCAGGCGACCGTGATGTTCGCCGACCTCTCCGGCTTCACCGCCATGTCCGAGCGGATGGAGCCCGAGGAGGTCACGGCGCTGATGAACGACTGCTTCGAGATGATGGGCAGCATCATCAAGTTCTACGGCGGTGTGATCGACAAGTTCATCGGCGACTGCGTCATGGCCGTCTTCGGGGTGCCCCTGGCCATCGAGAACGCACCCCTCAAGGCCGTCAACGCCGCCATCGAGCTGCGGCGGGGGGTCCAGCGCTTCTCCAAGCAGCGCGATCAGCCCCTGGACCTGCACGTGGGCATCAACACCGGCACGGTGCTGGCCGGCCAGGTCGGGGCCAAGGACCAGCGGCAGTTCACGGTCATCGGCGACGCGGTCAACCTGGCCGCGCGGCTCGAGGGGATGGGAGAGCCCGGACAGATCCTGGTGGGGCCTGCCACCTTCCAGGCCACGCGGCCCGACTTCGAGTACCGGGAGCTGGGTCAGACCGAGCTCAAGGG
>CAZHIK010000218.1:7979-10871 GCA_964532635.1 uncultured Enterobacterales bacterium | reverse complement strand
TCAAGGCGCTGAAGGAGGAGGGCGCGCGGGTGGTGCTGGTCAACCCCAACATCGCCACCCTCCAGACCTCCGAGGACCTGGCTGACCGGGTCTACTTCGTGCCCGTGGACGCCGACTTCGTGACCCGGGTGATCGAGAAGGAGCGCCCCGAAGGCATCCTGCTGTCCTTCGGCGGCCAGACCGCCCTGAACTGCGGGGTGGAGCTGCAACGTCGAGGCGTGCTCGAGCGATTCGGGGTGCGGGTGCTCGGAACCCCCGTCGCCAGCATCGAGACCACCGAGGACCGGGACCTGTTCGCCCAAGCCATGGCCGCCATCGACGTGCCCGTGCCCCGCTCGACGGCCGCCGCCACGGTCTCGGAGGCTCTCGAGGCCGCCGAGGCCATCGGCTACCCGGTGATCATCCGGGCCGCCTACACCCTGGGGGGTATGGGTTCCACATTCGTGGACGACGCCGAGGAGCTGGCCGGCGCCGCACGCAAGGCCTTCGCCGCCAGTCCCCAGTTGCTGGTGGAGCGCAGCCTGCGGGGCTGGAAGGAGGTGGAGTACGAGGTGGTGCGGGACGCCTTCGACAACTGCGTCACCGTCTGCAACATGGAAAACCTGGACCCCCTGGGCATCCACACCGGCGAGTCCATCGTCGTCGCCCCCAGCCTGACCCTGAGCAACCGCGACTACCACCGGCTGCGAGAGATAGCCATCGCCATCGTGCGCCACCTGGGCATCGTGGGTGAGTGCAACGTCCAGTACGCCCTGGACCCCCACAGCGACGACTTCACCGTCATCGAGGTCAACGCCCGCCTGTCCCGCTCTTCGGCCCTGGCGTCCAAGGCGACCGGCTACCCCCTGGCGGCGGTGGCAGCCCGCATCGCCCTCGGCCGCAGCCTGCCCGAGATCGTCAACGCCGTCACCCGCTCCACCTGCGCCTGCTTCGAGCCCGCCCTGGACTACGTAGTGGTCAAGATGCCCCGCTGGGACCTGGCCAAGTTCCGCCACGTCTCCCGGCGCATCGGCTCCGCCATGAAGAGCGTGGGCGAGGTGATGGCCGTCGGCCGCTGCTTCGAGGAGGCCCTGCAGAAGGCTCTGCGCATGGTGGGCGGCGGCTTCCACGGCCTGGTGGCCAACCGCCGGCCGCAGTTCGACGACCTCGAGCAGGCCCTGGCCGAGCCCACCGACCTGCGCCTGCTGGCGGTGGCCCGCGCCCTGGAGCAGGGCTGGGACCTCGAGCGCATCCACGAGCTGACCCGCATCGACCGCTGGTTCCTGGGGCGCATGGCCCGCATCGTGGCCACCCAGGACGCCCTGTGCCGCTACAGCGACAAGGACCTGCCCCCGGCACTGCTGCGCCAGGCCAAGCAGCTGGGCTTCTCGGACTTCCAGGTGGCCCGCTGCGTGATGGCCTACCTGCCGGCCAGCATGCACGACAAGATGATGGCCGTGCGCCGGCTGCGGAAGCGCCTGGGCATCGTGCCCTGCGTCAAGCAGATCGACACCACCGCCGGCGAGGTACCCGCCGAGACCAACTACCTCTACGTCACCTACGGCGGGCACGAGGACGACGTGGACTTCTCCGAGCCGGGCACGCCGACCGCCGAGCGTCCCGTCGTCGTGCTGGGCAGCGGACCCTACCGCATAGGCTCGAGCGTGGAGTTCGACTGGTGCTGCGTGGGCGCCCTGAACACCCTGCGCCGCCTGGGCCGCAGCACCGTGATGATCAACCACAACCCCGAGACCGTCAGCACCGACTACGACACCTGCGACCGGCTGTACTTCGAGGAGCTGACCCTCGAGCGGGTGCTGGACATCGTGGACAAGGAGCACCCCGAGGGCCTGGTGGTCAGCATGGGCGGCCAGGTGCCCAACACCCTCGCGCCCCGCCTGGACGCCGAGGGGGTGCCCTTGCTGGGCACCTCGGCCCGCAACATCGACCGTGCGGAAGACCGCCACAAGTTCTCCGCACTGCTGGACAGCCTGGACATCGACCAGCCCCAGTGGTGCGAGGTCACCACCATCGAGGAGGCCTGCGCTCGGGCCGAGGCCATGGGCTACCCAGTGCTGGTGCGGCCCAGCTACGTGCTCTCCGGCGCCGCCATGTCCGTGGCCTTCCGGGAGGCAGAGCTGCGCACCAAGCTGGACAAGGCCGCGGAGGTCTCCGGCGACCACCCGGTGGTGATGAGCCAATACATCACCGGGGCCAAGGAGATCGAGATCGACGCGGTGGCCGCCGACGGCGAGCTGGTGGCCTACGCCCTGTGCGAGCACGTGGAGAACGCCGGGGTGCACTCCGGCGACGCCACCCTGGTGCTGCCGCCCCAGCGGCTGTACCTGGCCACCGTGCGGCAGATCAAGCGCATCGCCCGTCAGGTGGCGCGCGCCCTCGAGATCTCCGGCCCCTTCAACATGCAGTTCCTGGCCAAGGACAACCGGGTGCGGGTGATCGAGTGCAACCTGCGGGCCAGTCGCAGCTTCCCCTTCTGCTCCAAGGTCTTCGACGTGGACTTCGCCGCCCTGGCCACCGAGGCGTTGCTGGGGCTTCCGGTGCAGCGACCCGGCAGCTCCCTGTTCGAGCTGGAGCACGTGGGGGTCAAGGTGCCCATGTTCAGCTTCACCCGCCTCGAAGGGGCCGATCCCCTGCTGGGGGTGGAGATGGCCAGCACGGGTGAGGTGGCCTGCCTGGGCGACGACGTGCACGACGCCTACCTGGCGGCCTTCATCTCCGCCGGCAACCGCCCACCGCAGCGGGGGGTGCTGCTGAGCACGGGGCCCGCGGAGAGCAAGGCCGGCTTCCTGGGCAGCGCCCGGGTGCTCGAGCAGCGGGGCTTGAGGCTGTACGGCACCGCGGGAACGGCGGAGTTCCTCCAGCGCCAGGGCGTGGCCTGCGAGCCGGTGGCCT
>CAZHIK010000218.1:0-7969 GCA_964532635.1 uncultured Enterobacterales bacterium | reverse complement strand
GGCGAGATCGACGGCTCGGTCACCTCCGGCGCCGGCGTGGACCTGGTGGTCAACATCCCCAAGAGCCTGGCGGACACCGAGCTGGACAACGACTACCTGATCCGCCGCCACGCCGTGGACTTCGGGATCCCCCTGATCACCAACCTGCAGGCGGCCAACCTGCTGGTGGCGAGCATGGAGCGCTTCGAGGTTCGGGACCTGCCCTGCGAGGCGTGGGATCACTACGTGCAAGGGGCACGAGCGGGTCGGGGGCGCCGAGAGCACCTATAGGGACACCATGTCCCGCCTGCGCCCGCACCTGCTCGTCCTGCTGCTCACGGCCGGCCCCGCGCTCGCCGAGGACGAGCCTGCAGAGCCCCCCGAGCCCCACGAGGTCTCGCTCGCCGAGGTCAAGGCGATCCACCGCGTCGCCCCCGAGATGCCCAAGGCGGCCCGCAGCATGGACTTCGACGAGCTGCGCTGCCAACTGCGCTTCTTCATCGACGAGCAGGGCGTGCCCTACGACGTGAAGCCCGAGGACTGCCCCGAGCTGTTCCACGCCTCGGCCCTCGAGGCCGCCTACCAGTGGCGCTTCACCCCCATGGAGGTGGACGGCGAGCCATCCGAGAGCCATTTCGTGCTGGTGATCCTCTACCGCCTCGAAGATCCCGGGCTGGGCCCCTTCGCGTTCGACCAGTTCTGGTTCGGGCTCAACAGCTCTGTGGCCCGGCTGGCAGGGCCCGATCCAGGCAACGCACTGCAGGCCGGTGGGCGCACGGGAATGCGCTTCGGTCGCTGGGTGGACTTCGGCGTGAACCTCGGCTTCGACCTCTGGCACCGCTCGGACAACGAGGTGTGGGACCAGCTCTTCAGCACACGCATCGAGCCCTGGCTCGGCCTGGACCTCCCCGGACTGCGCCCGGGCCCGCGGCACATCTCAGGCGGGCTGGTGCCCCGCGTGGGCGGAGGCCTGGCGGTGGTGAGCATGGAGCCGTCCGAAAAGTGCGGTTCTCCCGCGAAGCTGGTGGCCTCCCCCGGGCTCGAGGCCTACGTGATGCTGCCCACGAACGACGGCCTGCTCCGCCTGCACGCCATGGCCTGGCGCGACGGCATGACCCCGGGCTTCGCCGACCTGGACGGCGCCACCTGGCGGCTCGAGCTCGGTGCCAGCGTGGCCCTGGCCGCTGACCGCGACGGCGAGCTCATTCCGTAGAACCACGCTCCGCCAATGCGGCCCAGGATGCGCCATCCTCCCGCGCTTTGGCGGAGTCAACCGGGGCGTGCCCAGTGGTCGGGATAGCTTCATGGAGCCCATACAGAAAGGCCGCCATGCGCTACAGCCTGATCGACACCCCGATAGGTCCCCTGTTGGTCGCCGGCGACGACGCTGGACTGCGGGCCATCCGCTTCGCCGTAGACGACCGGCCGGCCTCGCCCGAGCCCGGCTGGACCAGAGACGACGGGGCCCTGACCCAGACTCGGGAACAACTGACCGCCTACTTCACCGGCGAACTGCGCCACTTCGAGCTGCCCCTGGCCCCTCGCGGCACCGCCTTCCAGCGCTCGGTCTGGACCCTGCTGGCCGACATCCCCTGGGGCGAGACCACCAGCTACGGCGCCCTGGCCCAGCGCCTGGGCAAGCCCGGCAGCGCCCGCGCCGTCGGGGCCGCCAACGGCGCCAACCCGCTGCCCATCGTGCGGCCTTGCCATCGCGTGCTGGGCGCCGATGGCAGCCTCACCGGCTTCGGCGGTGGGCTCGAGCGCAAGCGCTGGCTGCTGACCCACGAAGGCCACACCTTCCCGCAACAGGCCTGCCTGTTCCGAGGCTGACCGCAGGCGGCTGGCCCGCTCAACGGAACTGCTGGCGACGCGCGCGCTTGGCCGCATCGTACAGTTCCGCCAGGACCTGGCAGAACTCGTTGTAGGTCTCGTCGTCGGGCCGGGCGTGCTTGCGGTAGTCCTGGCGCAGGTAGGTGAGAAAGGTGACCAGGCTGGCGGCCATGCTTCCTGCCGAGGGCCTGCCCTCCAAGCCGCGCATCAGCGCGAAGTATGCGCTGTGCTGTGTAGCCAGACGCTCGAGCAACACCTCGACCGGCTCCAGATCGGAGACGAGGGTCTCCGCCGCCCCCTGCCGCTGCAGCGTTTGGCGGGTGGAGCGCACGGTGAACAGGGCGTCGAAGATCTGCTCCTGCAGGCTGGGCTCGGACATGAGGACTCCTGGGCTACCAGGTAGACGTACCACCCTGGCGCCACCGGACAGTCCCAGGGGCGAGGAAGCAGCTCGAGGGGCACTGAGCGACAAGGACTCCACCGAACGTTCCATCACAGCGACAGGGTCCACCCGAAGGTTCCAATCACCAGGCACCGCGCTCACAAGGCCCTGGCGACAGACCATACCAAGCACCTTTTCGAACGGCCGTACCCTCCCGCCGACCCACGGTGGAACCTTCACACCCATCCTGTCGCGGAAGTGGAACCCTCGGTGCGTTCCTTGTTGCGCAGCTGGCGCCGACAGCACCGGTTCAGCGTGCCAAGGCCAGCAGGTGCGCCCCTCCCAACCGGTCCCCTACCAGCAGCCGCGCGCCACCCTCCGGAAGCCGCTCACAGCCCAGCCCGTCCAGGGGCACACCGAGATCGATGGAACCCAGGCGCACCGGCTCACCCCCTTCGAGCCCGAAGCAGCACACCCGACCGTCCCCCCCCACCGTCACCACGCGCTGCTCGGCGACAGCGACCACCCCCACCGCGCCGTCGTCGTGGGCATGCGCCGCTCCCAGCAAGCCTCCATCCACACCCCACGCCCGCAGCACACCGTCCATGCCCACGGTAGCGACGCGCTCCCTCGCCCAGGCACAGCCCACCACGGGGCCCTCGTGCTCGCACGCCTGCGCGACCGGATCACCCCCCAGGGCCGGTGCGATCACCAGGCTTCCGTCGTAGCCTCCGGTGGCCACCAGCTCTCCATGAGCAGACAGCGCAAGGCAGCGCAGCCGCGAGCCGTGGTCGAGCCGAGCGCTCACCGGCATACCACTGCCAGCGTCCCAGATCCGCAGGGACCCATCGGCACCACCGCTGATCACCAGGCCCTCGACGAGGCCCAGGCAGGCCACCGGACCATCGTGCGCGCGGCGCTGCTGCCACGCGATGCGCTCGGGACCGGCCAGTCCCACCAAGGAGCCATTGCTGCGGCCCACCACGAGCCCACCCACGGACTCGAGGACCATGGCGGTCACACCACTCGGACCCCGCAACCAGGCTTGTTGGCACCGGCCGTCGGCCAATCCCCAGGCCAGCACCCCGCCGTCTCGGCCGCCGGTGAAGCCCAGGTCACCACGAAGCCGGCAGGCCCTCACCCCGCTGGCGTGGCCCGCCAAGGCCGGGAACGGAGCCGTGCGCCCCGCCTCCCACCCGCGCAACCGCTGGTCGCGACCGCCGCTCCAGAACGACCCCTCAGCATCCACACCCAGCCCAAGCACGGGACGCGAGTGACCCGCCAGGGATCCCGCCGGCTCGCTGCCAGCAAGATCCCAGCGATGAATCAGCCGGTCGTCTCCACCTGCGAACAGCCGGCCGCCCCCCAAAGCGAGAGCGCGGACGCTGCCCACGGCCCCGCGGTATCGCTGCACGAGACCAGCCTCCGACCAGCGCTCCACCCGCCCGCCCTCGAGGGCCACCCACAGGTCGTCTCCCTCCCCGAGAACCAGCGCGGTGACTCGCGTGTCGAAGGCCCGGTGCTGCTGCCAGGCCCCACCGACCCGGACCAGGACCTCCCCGGCTCGGGTTGCCACGACAGGCCCCGCCGCTGCTCCGAAAGCCAAGGCGACGGGTGCGAAGTCCAGCGGATGCTCTTCGAGTACCGCACCTGTGGCCACATCCAGCAACCGCAGCCCCTGCCGATCGGCGACGACCAGCTTCTCACCGCCGGCCGAGCACGCCAGGAGCTGTCCTTCATCGAGTCGTTCCCAGCACACCGCCCCGTCCGGCAGGGAACGGCAGGTCAAGTGACCACCCGCGCCCAGGGTGAACGCCCGCGCGCCCCCCACCGCCAGGGCTCGCAGCCCCTCGACATCGAGGCAGACCCGACTGTGATCCGGTGGAGGAGCTGTGGGGTGGAGGAGCCTGAACACGTGAGCACCAGGGAGACGACTCCGATCTTAGCTCACTGGGCAACAGCTCTGGACGGCCCAAGCGACGGACGAGGTAGGATGCCAGCGTTGGTATCGAGGCTGGGGATGATTCTCACAAGCACCACCACGGTCGCCCTGACCATCGCGACTCTCTGCACCCCCATCACTGCTTCACCCCAGGACGAGCAGGCTGCCGAGGTGAACGATCTGCTCGAGGCGCGCAGCGAGGACTCCGTCTCCGAGGCCGAGCTTTCGGCCTTCCAGAGGTGGGTCCAGAATCGCGCAGAGCTGTCCCCGCTCGACACGGTCATCGCGCGCAGCCAAGCGATCGTGATCGCGAAAGACACTGGTGAGGACGATCGCGTCGAAATCTCCCTGGGCGCCTGCATCGAGCCCTTCGACTACAGACTGTCCCGCTGGGAGGTCATCGAGTGGCTCCACCCCGCAGGGCCCGCCGAGCCGAACGAAGACCTCTGGCTGAGCCACTTCAGCGATGACGCCCTCGGAATGCACGAAGACAGCTTCGTCTACGACCTCAGCGTCAGCTACGACTCGGATCCCGATGCGTTCCACTTCACACCGGCCCACGAAGACGGCCCCGACGGCTCGACCATCCTGTTCGTGAAGCGTGGTGGATTCTTCGCCTATGATCCCATCTTCCACCGCCTGAAGGGCCCCGAAGCCGCCTGGAAAGTGGTCGCCTCGGAGGGGCCCGGCGGCCTCGAGGAGATCCTCGCCTCCGTCGCGAAGAATCCCCCGGCGGGAAGAGCCGACTTCACCCTGGGCGTCCCCGGCGAGTGGGACTGGCTCCAGGATCGCGCAAGCGACGCCGTCCGCGAGCACTTCGACCACAGCAGCATGTCCTACTCGTACTACAACACCCGCAAGGGCAGCCTCACTCACTGCTGCGGCGGCTGCTCGACGGCCGCTGCGCACCGCACAGCGGCCCTACTTGCCCCACTGGCTGTAGTGGCGCTGTGGCGACGCCGGAAGAGGGCCGAGGAAGCCTAGTCGTCCACGCAGATCTGCATGTCCATGTCGCAGTGCTGGCCTTCGGGGCAGTCCTCGTCGCGGCTGCACGGGGTGTAGCCCTCGACCCCCATGTCCACGCCCACGTGGCTGAAGACCTGCAGGTCCACGCAGCCCTGCTGGATGGCGTAGGCGTCGGCGGTGCGGCGCCGCATCCAGGCCGAGGGGTAGCCGGAGACCCCGCTGTTCACGAGCTGATCCAACAGCGCCGCCGGCAGGGTGGCCGAGCCGGTGTCCGGGACCTCGCAGACCATGGTGAGGGGCGAGAGGCCGTGCTGGTCGATGTTGAAGGTCAGCTCGATCCATGCCGGATGGCCGCTCGCGGTCCAGCTGACCGTCATGTCCTCCCCCGGAACCAGCAGCCAGTTGGGTTCGGGGACCACCAGGGTCTCAACCCCGAAGCCCTGCAGGGAGAACAGATCCCCGGCATCGAGCTCGATGGGGGAGCCAGGCTCGAACAGGGGGTAGCCCAGGGAGGTGTCCCAGTAGTTGCCGAAGTCGTCGGCGGTGAGATCGAGGGGCGCGGACAGGCCGCTGATGGTCACCGGTCCGATGTCCTGGGGCACCGGGTAGGGCACGCACTCACCGTCGTGGCTGCACGCCTCGTCCGGCTCGCAGGCTTCCTCGCAGTAGGGCACGATCTTCTGCCACAGGATGCAGGCGCCTTCCTCGCCGGCCTCGAAGCGGATGGTGGCGGGGATCACGGCGTCGTTGACCTGGCCGGTGGCGGTGGCGAAGCCCTCGTCGGGGCCATCCCAGTGGGCCAACTCGAAGCCCCCCACACGATGGGAGGTGGGGCAGCCGCCAGTGAGGTCCTCGAGCTCCAGGGTGTCGGCGTCGCTGTCGGTGGTGTCGGGCTGGCTGTCCTCGGGCACGCTGTCGCCGGGATCGGGCTCGCAGCCGATCCAGAAGGCCGCCAGGATCATCATCCGAAGTCGCATCACCAACCCCACTCTTTGCCACGGACGCCGATGTCCACCTCGAAGGTATTGCGCGTGTTGCCGGCGTCGACGATGTACAGCTTGTGATCGCTCCAGCCGCCCAGGCCGGAGCCCCACTTCATGTTGGGGAGGTAGGCGAAGCCTCCCAGGTCGCCGCCCTGGACCACCACACCCTCGAGCTCCCCCCCCGCCGAGTAGCGGAGCACCTGGGAGCGGGTGTAGTCGATGACGTACACATTGCCGCAGATGTCCGTGGCCATGCCCACGAGGTAGCCGGTGCCCACGTTCTCGGCGAAGACCTGCAGCGGGCCCGCGGCCTCCCCCTCCTCGGTCATGGGCAGCACGTAGATGCGCCGATCGTTGGAGTAGCTGGAGATGTAGAGCTTGGAGAAGTCAGGGCTGAAGGTCAGGCCTTCGGGAGCCTCGATCTCTCCGGTGCTGAGCACCAGGGACTCGCCGGTCTCGGGGTCGACCCGCCGAATCCGATCCCCGTGGCTCTCGGTCACGTAGATCATGCCGTTGCGATGGATCTCGAGCCCGTTGGGGTAGGTGAGATCCCCGATAAGGGTCTCGTAGCTGCCGTCGGGGTGGACGATCACCAGGCTACCGCGGGTGTCAAGGCAGATCACCAGGTCGCCGTTGGGGAGCATGCGCATCCCCGCCTCGAACTGCAGGTTGGGCACCCAGATCTCAGCCGTGCCGTCGTAGCTGCTGCGGTAGATGTGCTGGCCGTTGTTGCCGATGAGGTGGCCTTCGAGGTCGAAGTCCATGTCCTCGTAGGAGTAGGCCTGGATGGATCGCGCCGCGAAGGGGGGGCCGGGCAGGGCCTCGCAGTCGGGATCGGTCCAGGGCTCGGAGGTGTCCTGGGTGTCGCCGGTCTCCCCGGTCTCCCCTGACTCTCCCGTCTCGCCGGGATCGGAGTCGTCGGTGTCCACGATGTACCAGCTGTCGTCGCTGTCCAGGGGACGATCGGTGTCGCTCACGATGGCCGGGGGACGACAGCCGAGGGTGAACAACAGGAGCCAGGAGAACGGGGAGCAGCGCAGCATCCATACAGCATACGCCGAACCGCTTCTGCTTCGCTGGCTCGGCTGTCAAGCATGCTCGAAGGCGCCGGGCTTCGCCTGGATGCAGCTTTCGTTTCCAGGACGCTCTCCCAGCGGGTCCAACCATCGACCTTCGAGCGCGGGCTGCGCGATAGAGGAACCTCATGACGACCTCGACAGCTCAACGAATCCTGGCCGTGACGCTCCTGGCATCCACCCTCGCCTGCCGGCCCGCGGTCATCGGGCCCGCGGACACCGGCGACACCCGGGTCACGGTCGACCGCTACGATCCCGAGCACCTCACCGTGATGCAGGCCAACCTCGATCCCGACGAGTGGGACGCGCTGCTGCAGGAGACCAGGCTGTTCTACGAGCGGCTGCTCGCGCCCGACTGCATGCTCGAGCCCTTCCCGAGCGTCTTCGAGTGGCACCCGGGCTCCGTAGACATCGACGGTGAGCAGCTGGAGCTGGTGGGCATCCGCAAGAAGGGCTTCATCGGATCGCTGTCGTGGACCCGGCCCTCGCTGAAGATCGACTCCGACCGCTTCGTGGACGACCAGCACTTCGCCGATGACACCGAGCACTTCACCCTGAACAACAACAACCAGGATCCCAGCCGCCTGCACAGCTGCCTGGGCTACGCGGTGTTCCGCGCGGCCGGCGTGCCCGCGCCCCGCTGTTCCTTCGCTACCGTCGAGGTCAACGACGAACCCCTAGGCGTCTACTCGAACGTGCAGCCCATCAAGGCACCCCTGCTGCGCGAGAACTTCTCGGGTGACGAGGGCGACCTGTACGAGGGCACCGCGTCGGACTTCAACGACGCCTACATGGCGACCTTCGACATCAA
>CAZHIK010000217.1:0-10927 GCA_964532635.1 uncultured Enterobacterales bacterium | reverse complement strand
TGTCTGATCCCGCGCTCCGCCCCCAGCCACGTCCCACGTAGATTTCCCGGTAGCCGACGTGGGATCTGGCTGAACACAGGTTCCCAACCATGCGGTCAGGTGTAGCCGGGGGCGCCTACTGGGACTCCGTGACACCCAGCGCCCCATGACACCTCGACGACCCCGTCAGCGACGATGGGACACGCATGTGTCATGCATCCCATGGTTCGCCGGCGTGGTACTCGGTTCTGCGCTCTGGAAAGCTGGGACCCAATCGCCGACGGCGTCCCATGGCACCCCATCGATCTCGTCGACAACGATGGGACGCGCAGGTCGTGCGCGTCCCATGAAGGCCGCCGCGCCTACTTGGCGGTGCTGTACAGCGGGTGGTGGTGGATGACGCGCTTCATCAGCTTGCCGTCGACCTTGTCTCGGCCTTCGACCACGGTCTGGATCAGCGCCTGCAGGGCCAACTGGTTGATGGAACGCGGCACGCCTTCGGTGGCGTGGAACAGCGCGGTGGCGGCCTGGTCGCTGAACAACTGGTGGTCGGTGTTGGCGTGCTCGAGGTGGAATCGGACGTAGTTACGTGTGTCCTCGATGCTGAAGGCACGCAGGACCTGGACGTAGCCGAAGCGGGTGCACAGGGGTGCCAGGATGGGCTCGTGCAGGGTGGTCAGCAGGCGCTCGGTGGCAGCCAACAGCACGCTGAAGCGGTCGTCTGCGTCCAACTCACCAGCGGTCAGACGTCGGACCAGGTCCAGGGTCTCGGTGCGCATACCCTCGGCGTCGTCCATGATGACGATGGGGTGGGTACCGTGGCGGTCCTCCCAGCCGCCAAGGCAGTCCTTGGCGGCGTCGAACATGTCGCTGACGTAGCTGCGGGTCCGCAGGCCCAGGCGGCGGGACAGGGCGCGCAGGAAGCCGCCAGGTGTGGTGGGGATCTGGTTGAAGCGGAAGACCACGTAGCGCTCGGACGGCAACTCCCGGACGAAGCGACGCAGGGTGATGGACTTGCCGGCGCCGCTGGGCCCAGTGACCAGGGCCAGCCCGCGGACCTCCAGCCACAGGTTCAGGCCGTGCAGCAGCTTACGCTGGGCGCTGCTGTCGAACATCTGGTGGGCACCGACGTTCTTGCGGAAGGGCATGCCAGTGAAGCCGAAGTGGGCCTGCAGGCGCTTCTTCTGTCGGGTGGGGACGGTGGGTGTGTTCACAGCAGCAGCCCTCCTGCGTGCGCGGTCTCGAGGGCGTCCAGGTAGACCCGGACGTGCTGGTCGCTGCCGGACTGCTCGATGGTCATGGCGATCAGCTCGTCCGCGGGGTCGGGCTCGTAGGGGCCGTGGCGCTCGAGGAAGTCCATGACGGTGGCCTCGTCGTAGACCTCGGGGTCGATGCGGTCCCGCAGGATGCGGGCCACGGCCTGGTTCGCCTCGGCCCGGCGGGCCAACTCCGCGCGTAGCTCGTCGGCGGGGTCGCAGGGGCCCTCCTCGGCGTGCCGGCCGACCATGTGGCCCAGCCAGTCGGCGACGGGCTCGGCAGCCTCCTGGGGCGGCTGGGCGGCCTTGGGACGACGATGGCGCTGGACCTCGAAGGGGCCGATGCGCTCGCGGAAGCGGCCGTCGAACCAGACCTCGACCTGGTCGAGGTGTTCGGGGTCGTAGCGGACCTCGACCTTCTTGCGGGACAGCTCGGCGGACACCTGGAAGCGCCGACCGTGCAGCCCGAAGATGCCGGTCTTGTCGGCCTTGCGGTGCTCGCTCCACAGGAAGGCCTCGCGCAGGGCGCTCTCTTCGACATGCTGGACCTTGTCCAGCCCAGCCCGCCAGCGGTCCCTGGGCGTCTCGTGGGTCTCGCCGTGGACGCGCTGGTTGTAGAAGCGCTCTGCCCAGACGGCGAAGGCCTGATTCAGCTGCTCCAGCGTGGTGATGCTCGAGGCCTTCACTTCGGCAATGAAGGCGGCCCGGCACAAACGGTTGAACGCTTCGATTTTTCCGTGGCCCTGAGGACGGTAGGGTGTGGTGAAGTGGACCCGGTGCACGCCCAGGGCGGCGCAGACCTGCTGCATGTGTCGGGCCCGATACACCGCACCATTGTCGTAGTAGACGCGCTTTGCGACACCACACTTGCGGATGGCCTGGCGAAAGCACAGCTCGAGGCCTGGCAGGTCGCCCTTGAAGCTGAAGCGGCCGTACAGCAGCCGGCGGCTGTGGTCGTCGAGGAAGGCGTACAGCCAGGCGCGGCGCTTCTTGTCCGGGTTGGCGGGATCGGGCAGCCAGGGGCCGGCCAGCATGTCGGACTGCCACAGCTCGTTGGGGAAATCCGCTTCCCAGCGGTCCAGGTCGGTGACGGTGGCCTCGGACTTGGGCCGGCCCGACAGGCCGCGCTCCCGCAGGACCCGGTGCAGGGTGCTGCGCCGGACCACGCCCTTGGGCACCAGCTCGAGCTCCTCCGCGATGTGGATGAGGCGGTCGAGGGATCGCTCGGGAACCTCGCGCTTCAGCTTGCAGAACAGCTCCACCTGCGGTTCGGTCAGGGCGGTGGTGCCGCGCTGGGTGCGCGCCTTGTCCTCGAGGGCGGCCAGGCCACCGTCACGGTAGCGCTGCACCCAGCTGCGGATGGTTTCGGCGGTGAACTGTCGCTGGCTGCCATCGGGCAGCAGCCAGGTCTTCTCGGCGAGTTGGTCGCGCTTGGCGCCTCGCTTGCCGCGGGGTGGGTCGTCGGCCAGGAATGCGCTGATCACCTGGAAGCGCAGGATGGCCATGGGGCTGACGTGCATGGGACCTCCTCGGTCATGGGGGATGCACGTCATGGCTCGGGGGCCAGGCGGCGCCGACGCCACGGCCTGTGGGAATGTGGCTGGCGTTCCACGACGCCGGCCCCAAGCGGATCCCAGGCTGCGCTCCCAGGAGGGGTTCCCGGTGCGTGGCATGGTTACCTGCGCTGGGTGTCCACCATCATCCTCCGTCGCGCCTCGACCAGGAGGGTGGACCAGGGCACACTGAGGGTCGGCGCAGCTTTTTCCAGGACCACGAGCCCGTACCAAAGTTTCCAGACTTCTGGGCCGTGAATCCCGAACCGCGCCACCGTTCCCGGCGGGTCCAAGCCCGCCGGGAACAACTCCTCCAGGGTCGAGGGCGCAAGCCGGTCCACCACCACCTCGCGCATGGCTGCGTGCAAGCCCAGGGCGTCGCCCGCCAGCCGGGCCAGCCAGCGCTGCAGCGTGCGGCGGCTCGGCCGGCGGCCTCGCCATGGCCCGCGCTGCTCCAGCAGCCCCCGCGGCGAGTTCCACCAACTCCGCAAGGCCTGCAGCACCGCCACCAGGCCGAAGCACGACCAGGGCACCTCGAAGGGTGGCCGGTCGTGGAGCGTGGTGCCGCTGGGCACGTGCAGCCAGCGCTGCTTGTGGATGGTCGCCCAAGACAGGCCGAGGTCGTGCAGCAGCCACGTCGTCTTCGGCGTGGTGCCGTGGGCGTGCCAGTCGGGGCCGGGGCGCTCGGCGGCGTACTGCCAGCCCTTGGGGCTCCTGGTCAGCACACCCTCAGCATGGAGCCCCAACCGGTGGGTGGTGGTCACCCTTCACGTCTACAGGGGCGCCGTCCTCGTCGCTACGCTCCTGCGGGCGGCGCCGTTGTCCCAGGGGCGATCCCTGGTGACCTGGCTGGGATGGGGGGTGGTGATCGTGAGACGGAGGGGGCTACCAACGGGCTGGGAGGGCGGGATGGGACACGATGGCGGCCTTCAGGCGTCTGGTGTCGAACCAGTGGGCAGGTAGGAGGGTCTCATCCCATGTCACGACGTCTTCGAGCTCGTCGTTCGAGGTGTCCTGGCTGGTGACGGCTACACGGGCACGCACCTTCTTCTGCTGGTACAGCAGCTTCATTGCGTCCTGCATCCGCTTGAGCAAGCGGCTCAGGGTCAGACGCAGTGCGTGTGCGCTGCTCTCGAGGCGCTTGAGCAGCAGCACCTTGTACAGTCCCCGGAGCCCGCGGCCGCTTCGCTGGATCCCCTTGACCTCGTCTCGGTCCCGATACTCGGGCAGGAGGAAGGCCCCCAAGCCGTACAGGGGGTACTCCATCTGGGCCAGTGCCTCGATGACCTGATCGTAGTGGTTGGCGCCGAAGGCCTCGTCCAGTCGGTAGCGCAGGCATTGATCGGAGCCTGAGACGCGGGTGGGGAAGCGCAAGGGAACGCGCACATACTTGCCGGGGCTCACGCGCCGCCGGAGCGTGGCGTCGGGGTAGGCGGCCTGGATGAAGCGCCGGGTCCTGCGCACCACGACGTGTTGGAGCAGGGTGGTCAGGGATTGCTGTCCAATCCTGACGTCCTGGAACCAGCCATCCAGGGACTCCCCCTGGTATGGAAGGCGCGAGTAGTTGTCCGGAAACAGACGAAGCTGGTTGAGCACGTCGCGGGGATTGTTGTTCTGCGGTGTGGCCGAGAGCAATAGCACGCGGCGTGTGGAGACCTGTCCCCCCGGCCGCAACCAGTTGCTGATCTCGTCGTAGCGGCGGGTGCCCGTGTTCCTGAAGTGGTGCGACTCGTCGATGACCAGCACCTCGCGGTCTTCGTACTTGTGCAGGTCCTCGAGCTTTCCCAGGGACACACCCTGCAGCTCCACGCGATGTTCTGCCGCCAGGGCGTCCCAGGCGGGGAGCACAGCGGGGGGAGCGATGACCACGGGGTGCTGGCCGTAGCGATCCTGCAGGTGCTTGAGCAGCGCCATGGCGATGTAGGTCTTGCCCAAGCCGACGACATCGGCCAGAAAGACGCCGCCGTAGCGACGAAGGATCCCCTTGGCGTACTGATAGGCCTGGGACTGGAACTCCGTCAGGTGTTCCAGCATGGGGTTGTCGTCGGCCTCGCGGTCCAGGCCCTCGATGGTGCTCGAGAAGTACTCCATCAGCACCTTGAGGTAGACATCCATCGGCGGGCGGATGCCTCCAGCCCAGGAGGCCTGCAGGATCGCCAGCAGCTCCTCACTGATGTCCGACGCTTGTCTGGCCTGCTCGGCGAACCACGCGCGCGCCTGGTCGTGGGCGTCCCCCGTCAGCTCCAGGCTGAGTTCGCGCTGCTGCTCCATCATCGGTCGGGTGATGGGGGCTGGGGTGACCACGGTGCCCGAGTCGCGGCTGATCAGGCGGGTGAACCGCGCCTCCTCGGCGAGGTGCAGGGCGCGAGACCTGCGGTCTTTCAAGGCCTCCATCCAGGCTATGAGCTGTGCCTCGACCTCGGCAGCGCGAGGTGCGCGTTCCAGCTCCCGAGCCAGGTGCTCCAGCATCATCGCGCGGTAGGCGAACGCTGTCTCGGCATTGACCGGAAGGTGGGGGCTGCGAGCGAGCGCGGCCTGGCCACGGAACGGCTGGCCCAGGAAGCCCGGAGCGGAGAGGAGCAGATCGATGCGTGCGGGCTCGCTGGGATCGAAGATCAGGAGCTGGTCGAGACGAAGCTCGCCGGCCGAGACCAGGGTCTTGTCAGTCATGCTGTCCTCGCGCGTGGCTCGAGAGCCAGTCGGCGATGGAGTAGGGGAGGACCCGAACGTCTGGCGCATCATCGGGCCCTGTCGGCTCCGGGACCTCTTCGGGAACAACCTGTTCGAGGACGGGTTCTTCGGGGATGGGGGCCGGTGCTGGTTCAACGGGTTGCACCTCGGGCTGGTCATCCTCGACGGGACGCTCGTCGTCCACGGTCAGCCAGTCCGGTAGCTCCGGCAGCTCCTGATGCTGGCCGAACAGCAGGGTCAGCGCTGGTGACCACTGGGTAGGCTCGACCGCTCCTCCAGCCAAGAAGCGAATCGGTGCCGTCACCGCTGCCATGCCGGGCCAGAGCGTCCAGCCCGCACTGGTGGCGGACGGTACGGCTCGTCGCCAGCCCTTGCCTGCGACCTGATCATGCGGGAGAAGCTTCCACCCCAGGGGGCTTTCCTGCGATGGAGGCCCCAGCCACCAACTGCCCAGGCTGGCAGCCAGTGCGCGCCGGGCAAGGCGGCTGGCCGGGCCGGCACCGGGGATGCACTCGATGAGTCGCTGTTCCAGAGCCAGTGCTGCACGCTCTGGCGCGGTGGGCAGGTAGAGGGGCACCCGGAGTGTGAGGAGCTCGAGCAGGGGCTTGGGGTTCGATGCCGATTGCTCGAGGATGTGGCTGGTGGCGACCAACGCTGCCAGGCCAGGGAGCGGCAAGGCATCGGGCAACTGCAGATCCTCAGTGCGCAGGTGAGGTGTTGCGGGCGCGTCCAGACCACCGAGCAGCGCGATCAGCCGAGCCGTGTGAACCCGCAACATTTCCAGGCTGCGCCGTCGTGACCAGAACTGTTCGTCCAGCGGTGGTTGGGCAAGCTCGGGGACCACCGGAATCGAGACCGCGTGATCTCCGAGGATGGCCCATGGCTGAATGCGGGGATTTGGCTCGTAGGCGATCTCGACGTGGTCCCTCGGTTGATCCACATCGACTTGCACCCTCACATTTGGGGTCTCTGGCTCTTCTTCGATGGTCGGAACGGTCGCGACGATGCGGCGGCGGAGCGTGCTCACCGTGAGGGAACGAGCTCGCTCGGATGATGCCAGCCCCAGGCGCACCGCCACCCGCTGCAGCTCGTTGCTGCGCAGGGCATTCACCAGCGCGAAGAGGCCGATGGCTGCCAGTGCGCTCCGTCGTTCTTCTGCGCTACAGCCCACCAGCGCATGGCGGCGAGAGAGGCGCGTGATGGCTGATGGTGTCAGCGCGTCGACGATGGCGAAGATCGCTTGTTCGACTCCTGAGAGGTCGTCGGGTGCAGAGTCAGCGGCCTCTGCCTCTGCACCCTGCGCTGGGTCGGGCTCATCGGGCTGGAACGGCCAGCGCACGGCGGTGATTTCCGTGTCCTGCTCCGAGTCGCGCTCTGGTTGGCCAGCCAGCCCCATGAGGCCTGGCCAGCCCTGACGCAGCGATTGGGGGCGTGTCCAGGGCATGAGGCGCAGCAGGAGGGAGGCCAGGTTCGTTGTCGGGCCCTCGTAGTAGCGCTGGTCCCAGGAGCCGAACAGCTCGTTCATCGCCATCTGCAGGTCGTGCTCTGCGGCCAGGCGGAGGATGGGGGAGCGGTCGGGACTAAGGCGGCCAAGGCGCTTCGACGTGGCGTTCACGCGGCGGTAGGCCTTGGTGATGAGTGTGCTGACCTGTGCCGGGACGCCCACGGGGAAGGCGTTTGGCTGGAAGAACACGGGGAGGATGGTGATGTGGCGGAGGACCAGCTGGTTCCTTTCTCCACTCGCCAGCAGCGTGTGCAGGTCGCTGCCCAGGCGCCTGCGGTCCTCTGACGGAAGTACCCTGGGGTGGCCGTCGGGCAGTGAAAGACGGAGCGTGGCCAGGTCGCCAGTTGTCTGGCTCTCCTCTTCCAAGAGCTGGACAATGGGGCCAGGGCCATGTCGTTCGACGAGAAGCTCCAACTCTTGCCTGGTGAGCCCGAGCTGGGCGGCCGCGAGCCCCATTTTCCACGGATTGAGTACGGCGATGGGGAGCGCGAATCGCCAGATGGGTGCGTCCTGTTGATCCCTGGGGCGGAGCGTAGCTTGTTCACCGCAGTGGTGGCACGGTGACAGTGGAGCCAGCGGCCGGTCGAGTGCCCCACAGGTACAGCGCCATGAGAGCAGAGGCTGGAAGGCCTTTTTCCGTGGCTGGTTTTCATTGGCGTGTTTGACCGCGGTAGCCATGGGATCGGGAAGCTTGTGGCTGCCTGTCGGTCGTTCGTGCCGGGAGAACCGCCATGGGGCTGGAGCACAGGCAGGGGGATCGAACTCGGCAGCAGGCAGGGCCTGCACGAGTCGCTGGAGCCATCCGCAAGGCAGCTCTCGACGGCCTGGTGTCGTTTCGAGGCTGGTGGCGAAGCTTTCCGGGTCGTGGGCCAGCCAGGAGAGAAGCTCCGCAGGCGTGAGCGCTTGGCCCGGCGGCGGTGGGGGGAGGTGCTCCAGGTCCAGGAGGCGGTGCTCCGCGTGTAGCGCTGGGGGGTGCAGGACGGGGGTGTCTGGGGTGTAGACACGGACGCCGACACTCTCCTCGATGCGCTGGATGAGCTCGCCATCGTCCCCCGAGAGCCAGGTGGGCGTGTTCGCCTCGGCGATCTCCGCGAGGGGGAACGGGACCTCGATCAGAACGTCGGCTGTGGTGCCATCCATGCGCCAGGGTAGGGCACCTGGGCTTGGTGCCATCTCGAGGGGCACCAGTTGGCCGGACGGAAAGGTGACCCATCGAGTCGCGGGCCTGTCGGGGATGTAACTAAGGGTCAGCCTCCAGCCTCGAGGCACGCCGTACCGATCATCGATGCGGGCCACCTGTGCGGACGTCACGATGCCCTGGACGTGGGTAGGGGCCCGGAACAGCTTGCGACCTGGTGTCTGCTCGATCAGGTCGATGCCATTTGCCTTCGCGCTCCGTTGGAGCAGTCGCTCGATCTGGGACGGCTTGGAGTCGGTGGGATGTGGCCAGAGTCCGATGGGGCAGCTGGCCCATGGCGTCTCGGGTCCGAGGTGTTCGCCGACGTCCACCACGATCGTCGGCTCGCCCTCGCTTTGGGGGTGCCAGGGGAGATCCACGACGAGGTAGCGCGTCCCGCCTGGCGCGCTCGGCACGGTCGCCGGGTTGGCCGCGGCGTGTGTCTTCGTTCCAGAGACGAGCACGCACTGCAGGTCTGATAGCTCGACGGATTGTTCTGCGAGAAGATCGGCGTGCTCGAGCCGTCCCGGTTCGAGGCTGGCCCAGCGATCCAGGGCGTCGTGAATCCACCAGGACGGTGGTCCTGCTCCATCACCGCCCAGCCGGGGGTTGGTGTCCAGTGCGCTGCGGGTGGGAACAGCGAGCTCGGCTTTGCCGTCCTCGGTGAGTCGGGGGACGCAGAGCAGCCCCGTGGGATGCAGCCTCGCAGAGGCTACTGGGTGCCATGACCGAGGCGAACTGTACGCTGCGACATCTGGGCAGGCCCAGCCGGGGGGCAGCGGTGGACCCTCGGCTGGGTCCGACCCGATGCTGGGCTGGAGTCGTTCAATGCCATCCGGAGTGTCGAGAATCTGCAGGTTGGCGTGGAGCCAGGCGAGCGCCCCCAGGCAGAACCTGTCGTGGTCGTCGAGGTAGGGCAGGAACAGCAGGCGGACCCGCTCCACGATGTCGTCGGTCGGGGGGGTCTCTTTCCAGGTCCGCCAACTCAGCAGTCGAAGCACGCCATGGAGTTTCCGCTCCACCGCATAGCCCAACAGGGCCTCGAGACTCGCGCCGGAAAACAGCACGAGCCCGTCGTCTTGGTGTGACTTGCCCGGGGTCGAGGCAGCCGAGCCTTCGCTGGCTTCGTCTTCGGCCAGGTCGCCGTTGGCTGGGACTTCGAGCTCGGCGAGGAAGTCCTCTTCCAGCTCGCCTTCGGGTTCGTCGATGAGGCGGGTCGACAGGCGGCCTACTTCATCCACCTGTGGCTGGAAGCGGTGAAGCTGGCCTCGTAGGACGAAGCAGCCCTGCTCGTCGGGCAGGGGCAGTGAGCAGCGCAGCTTCATGGGCGTACGCGAACCGTCTTCGTGCTCCAGCTGGAGATTCAACTGCCCATCAGCGCAGCGTGAACCGCTCTGTCTCCAGGTCTCGACTGTGTCCTCCGAGGGCATGGAGAGCTGGTAGCTGTCGTAGTGGAGGACAAGCTTGCCGCCGTAGAAGGGGGCGGGGAACTGGTTGCGTAGGGCGGCTTGAAGCCCCCAGTGGAGTCGAGGCCCGTGGTCTGTCGGCTGAGCGAACGACACCGCCGCGCTGGCGTAGGCTGCCTTCAGGTTCGAGGCGGGGGGCGCCGGGCGATTCGCTGGAAACGGAGTGGAGGCCCAGCGCATGGCGATGTCCGCCGCGCTGACCTGGAGCGTGGCTTGCGCGCGATCACGCAGCTTGGCGTCGGTGTCTCCAAAGCGTGGCCGCAGCCGGTGCAGGCGCCGACACCAGACGAGCAGGTTGTCGTTGGCGTCTCTTCCGAGGAAGCGGCCCTGGAAGGTCCGGTACCACGGCTTGGCGTCGCTCTCGCCCCGGACCTTTCTGAACACGAAGCGGATGGCCTCCACGCCGGGCGTCACCGTGATCACCAGCCCGTAGGGCTCGACCTGGAAGCAGCGTGCGTACTTCGTCGAGTGCCAGTCCCAGTTGTTGGTCTCGAGGATCGAGATCGCGAAGCGGCCGTGCGTCGCCAGGGTCACGAAGCGCTTGTAGGTGGCCTTTCCTGCCAGGCGGGAGGTCTGGTCGAGCCGCGCCGGCCGGTAGCCCAGGTGCTCGGTGAAGATGGCGCGCAGGATCGTCTCGACCTGCTCTCCGGTCCGGGCAGAGCCTAGCTGATCGAGCAGATCGAGGATCTGGCGGCCGTGGGGGATGGCGTCGAGGAAGGGGAGGTGAGGCCGGATAGGCGCGAGGCGGTCGGGGAGGGGAGGGGGGGCTGCTGTAGGCGTCGGGGTGGGTGCTGGCTTGGCGGCGACTTGGATGGGGGCCGTATGGGGCTGGTGGGAAGCGTGGAGGTCAGGGACCTGACCTGCGTCGAGCAGGCAGAGGAGCATGTCGAGGTGGGCGGGCTGGAGCGCCTGGTCGTCCATGGCCGCGAACATCTGGTAGAAGCGGTCGGCTTGGATCTGCTGGCCGCTGGCTCGGAGGGCGGAGATCAGGGTGCCGATCTTGTTGCGCAGGGACGAGGGATGGCCGTCTGCCTCGGTCTCCTTGGTCTTGCGTCTTCGGTCCTTCGACATCGAATCTGTTGTCCTCGCTCTACTTGGGGCACCCTCGCTGGAGCCATCCCGGAATCCCATGACCTGCCGATAACGGTAACGCCAATGAGGTTCTTTCCCCACTCGGTAGATACGCACAGAATCGAGTCGAAAGAGTCTCCGTGGCTATGAACGATGATGGGTGACGTTTTGGGAAGTTGTGCTGGTTCAGCCTGAACCGAAGTCTCCGGGGGCTTGCTGCTACGGAGTTG
>CAZHIK010000216.1:7297-10990 GCA_964532635.1 uncultured Enterobacterales bacterium | reverse complement strand
TATGCGAAGAACGACAGGGAAAATGGAGAATCGACCACAGATCTGTGGAGAGGCACCCAGCGCCCTGTTCGTCCGAACCCGTATCGATACGTGTCACACGCCTGCGTCGAATGGCTCGGGTACGAAGCGGAAGCAGGGTGCGAAGCCGGTGCCGCTGTGCTTCGGTGTGGAGCGGGTCTACCAGGCAGGGCGGTGGCTGTTCTTCGAGGAGGAGACCTGTCGGGTGGCGAGCGTTCAGGGCAGCGGCAACAGGTAGACATCCGGGGCTGACTGGCCCAAACCCCGGCGGGCGGGGTTGGTGGCCAGCACGGCGCTGTCGAGCACGGCGTCCACCGCCAGGCCCCCGAGGCGGTAGCGGCGCCCGTCGGGCATCAGGACCTCGGACCAGAGGATCGCCTCGTCGTAGCACTGCAGGACCACCTGTCCGGCGTCCAGGGAGAAGCTCAGCCGGCCCGCGCAGTCGTCCACGGTGCCCAGGCGCTCGAGAATCGGGGCGGCGCTGTCCAGCCGGTACAGCCCCGCTGGCCCCTCGAAGGCATCCAGGGCGAAGCTGGGACGGTCCATCATGGACCAGCCACCGGGGACCCGCAGCGGAGGGGTCTCGAGGGCGCGGCCCAGCTCGAGGTCCACCCAGTGGCGGGTAGTGCGGTCCTGGGCTTCGAGGCGCAGCACGGGCAGGGTGCCGCCGTTGCCCATGGCCCCACCGGCGGGATCCCAGGTGGTGGCCGCGACCCATTCCGGCGACCAGAGCTGCAGCTGGGTCTCGCCATCGGCGGTGGGGCAGGTGATCAGCACCCGCGGCGGGTCGATGTTGTGCGCGCTCTCGGCCCCCTGGGCGCAGTCCTGGGCGGCGCTGAGGGGGTAGCGCTGGCCAGAGGGCTCGTGCAGCAGCTCGCTGACCAGGCCGTCGGCGCTGGCGAGCCCCCACCAGCCGTCGCCCAGCGCGTTGATGCTGGTGGGCGGGAGCTGCACGCCAGGGGTGGTGCAGCGCGGCTCGCCCTGGGCGGGGAGGATCAGGTGGGGACAGTCGACCGGGGCGTCGCCGAAGGACTGCTCCCGGTTCCAGGCCAGCAGATCGGGGCCCAGCGGCAAGAGATGGGGCTCGGGCATCCACGGCAGGCGGTACTCCAGCTCGATGTCGCCCCCGTCGGCGGGTCGCCGCCCCGCCCAGACCTCGCCCTCGTGCTCCATCACCGCCCAGACAGCGGAGGAGTCCCGGTGGAACAGCAGGCGGATGCCGACGTTGGTGGCGGTGCCGTTGGGCTTGACCGCCAGCCACTCGTCGATCGCGCCGGTCCCGAGGACCACGGGGGTGTCCATGGAGCCGCCATGGTGGACCAACACGCCTGCGGCTGGAAGGACGTCCACTCGCGCCCAGGGCGTCTCGAACAGCACCCGCCCGCTGTCGAGATCCAGCAGCTTCAGGACCCGGTCCTGGCGGCCGTTCTCTTGGGGCGCGGTCAGGATCAGGGCCCGCCCAGGGCCGTCCCAGGCATCCTCGACCCAGATGGCCGGCGCGCTGTGCAGGGGCGCTTCGGGTCTGGCCAGCACCACGGGCTGCACAGGCCGCTCCGTCACCTCGAGGGCCATGGGCTCCATGGGCCGCCGGGCCAGCTCGGCCGGGGGAACGGGCGGGGCACCGCCGTGGCGGCACGCCGGCAGCAGGGCAAGGGTAGCGATGCCGATGTGCACCATGGGTCCTCCGGAATGGACGAAGTTCTAACGCGCGGGCGGCGGGCTTCCCCGGATCGACTTGCGTGCACCCCGGAGCTGTCGAGCATATGCGGCGCCGCCGACCCCACACCCGGGAGCTACCGTGACCGATCCGAACCACGACGAAGGACTCGCCATCATCACCTTCGAGAACGAGCAGGGCGACACCATCCAGTTCGCGCAGCTGCTGGTCTTCGAGGTCGAGGACGCCGAGTTTGCGGCCCTTACGCCCGTCGATGGCCTGGGCCAGGGTGAGGTCGAGCTGTTCCTCTTCCAGACGGGCGAGGCCGATGGGCAGCGCTACTACCTGCCGCTCGAGGACGACGCCCAGATCCAGCGCCTCTTCGACATCGCCGTGCAGCTGCTGGGTGGGGAAGAGGGTAGCGGCTGAGGTTGGACCGTCTGCTGCCTGCGTCGTGACTTCGACGGGCCAAACCTGTGGAGGCTCCATGTCTCGTACCCCATCGTTCGCCGCGCTGGCGATGCTCGCCCTCTTCGCGAGCGGCTGCCCCTCCGATCCCGACGGGAGGCCCGGCGACAGCTCGGTGGTCGACGACACGCAGCCCCCCGGGGACAGCGACGACTGCGTGCCCGGCACCGAAGATCCCACCAACGGGGTGGACGACGACTGCGATGGTGAGGTGGATGAACCTCCGGTGCAGCTGACGGAGCCGGTGGTGGTGGCCGAGTACAGCCACAACGCCCGCATGATCTCCTGTGAGGCCGGTCACCTGTTCCTGCCCGACAATGGCAACGACGAGCTGATGGTGGTGGACACAGCGACCCACCAGGTGATCGAACGGCTCCCCACCGGCGACTACCCCTACCACATCGTCAGCGCCGAGGGCTTCACGGTGGCTTCCAACATCTACGGCGACACGGTCACCGTGGTGGACTCCGCCAGCGCAACGGTCCTGCGTCAGCTGCGGGTGATGGAGTACCCGTGGGGTGTGACCATCCTGGACGGAGTGCTCTACGTCAACTCCATCACCGCCCACGACCCCTTCGTGCAGCGGGTCGAGCTGGCCAGCGGCGGCTTGCTGGAGCGCTTCGACGGCGAGAGCGGCCCCGACCGCATGGCCGGGACCGCCGGTCACGTCTACCTGATCAACGCCCGCTCCATGACCAGCGGCAGCGACGACGCCGTGTCCATCCACACGGCCGACGGCACCCTGGTGGACCGGCTCGAGCTGGGGGGCGGGCTGTACGACATCGTGGCCCACGGCAACGGCAAGATCTACGTCACCGCCGAGGAGCTCGACCAGGTCATCGAGATCGATCCCGCCAGCCAGTCGGAGTCGAACCGCTTCGGCACGGGGCCCGCCCCCGACGGCATCGCCTCGAGCGGCGAGCTGCTCTTCACCGTCAACCGCGACGGCCCCTCCATGACCGTGCTCCACCCCGAGGACGGCTGGACCCTGGACCTCGATCTGTCAGGCTACGACACCAGCATCGCCAGCCCTCGAGGCGTGGCGGTCTGCGACGGCACGATCTACGTGGAAGCCACCGACAAGGTGGTGGGGTTCGCGGGAGCCATCGTCGAGGAATGATCCGGAGGCTCGCGGCTACGAACCAGGTCGCCGCCATCGGTGTAGAGGCTTCCATGCGTGCTCGGCTATCTTGACGCGGAGCCCGAGGAACCCGAGGGGAACATGACGCGAGCGAACGAGATGTCCAGGGTAGGCTTGGTCTGTGTCTTCGCGATCCTGACCGCGGCCTGCGGCGGCAAGGCCTGGTCCGAGACCGACGATCCGCAGGACACCGGGACCGAACCGGAGGGAGACACCGTCTGCGCCGGCCGCGAAGGCTGCATCAACCTCGAGGAGGCCAGCTGGATCCTGGAGGGCCCCTACTACGACTCCTTCGGCTACCGACTGGGCTTCGTGGGGGATCTGAACGCGGACGGACACGAGGACCTGGTGGCGGTCAGTCAGCCAGCCGGCGTGTACTACGGCCCCTTCGAGGGCGAGTCCAGCTACG
>CAZHIK010000216.1:0-7287 GCA_964532635.1 uncultured Enterobacterales bacterium | reverse complement strand
CTGCTGACCGACGCTGGCGAGCGGCTCGGGCTGGCGCGGCTCGACCTGGCGGCGGGCCGACGAGCTCGGAGCGCCGGGGCCTTCGCCGCAGCAGACTCCTACTTCGCCGCCGGCGTCGACTGCCTGCCCGACGACGCCTGGGAGTCCAGCTACGACCTGGCCGACGCGTTCATCGTGGCCGACCGGGGCGGGATCCGCTCGTTCTTCGGGCACCAGGATGCGAGCGGCGATGGGGTGGGCGACCTGGTCATCGTCGATAGCAGCGCCGAGGGGTACGCCTGCGATGGCGCCGCCTACCTGCTCGAGGGCCCGGTGCTCGGGGGGCCGGAGCTGGACGAGGCCTGGGCGAGCTACAGCTGCGGCTCCTGGGACTGGAACCACACCATTGCCGTCACTGCCCAGGGCGAGGGCATGTCCCTCGCCGTGCACTCCTACGACCTGCCCGACAGCGTGAGCCTTGGGGTGCTGGTGTTCGCGACCCTCGAGGAGGGCTCCCACAGCGCTGATGACGCCGACGCGCTGCGGTACGGGACCTACTACCAGACCTACTACGCTGCGGATCTCGCTCCAGGGGGCGACGTGGACGGGGACGGCGTGGACGACCTGCTGGTCGGGACGCCGAACTATCGGTCCGAAGAGGACCAGCCGGGCACGGCCTACCTGCTGCTGGGACCGGTGAGCGGGACCGCGCCCCTGACCGATGCCCGGGCGGTGTTCGAGGGTGAGAACGAAGGGGATCTCGCGGGAGAGGAGGTGGTCATCGTGGGTGACACCGCAGGGGACGGCACGCGTGACGTGGCCGTCGGAGCGTTCGGGTGGGACGGTGAGGGAGAGGGCCTCGGGCGGGTCTACCTCTTCCTGCAACCACCCGAAGGGGCCGTGGGGCTCGACCAGGCCGACGCCATCGTCAGCGGCCTGGAGCGCAACGCCTGGCACATCGAGGACCGCGGCCTCGGCTCGGCCATCGCCGGAGGCGATCTGGACGGCGACGGTCGTTGCGACCTGGTGGTCAGCAGCCCCTACTCGGACCACGCCCCCGACGGAAGCGGTTCGATCTACGCCTTCCTGGGCCCACTGGAGGGACAGCTCACCCCCGATGACGCCGCTGTCGTGCTGTACTGCGACGAGACCCCCTGCAGCGGCGGCTACGCCCTGGACGGCGCGGTGGATGTTGACGGCGATGGGCAGGACGATCTGTTGGTGGGCGCCCCGGGCTGGGGGCAGTTCGAGCCCGACAACACCGAGCACTACACCCCCATGCCCGGCGGGGTGTTCCTGGTGGAGGGGAGGCAGTTGTTCTAGGGGCTGCTCACGACTCTTGGACTGAGCAGCGGGTGGGCCGTACCCGAGAGCTGGCCGGCGTGCTCCGCGTAGGGTGCGCCCTCATCCCCCCCCCGAGGAAGAACTGGAGCCTCTTCCATGGCGTCTTCGCGTCCCGCCACGCCTGGCGCTTTCCCACACCGGAACCGAACTCGATCTGCCTCCGCGGACTCGCTCCCTGCGAACGCGCGACCGGGCCTGGACGGCTCGGCACTCACTTTGTTTGTCGTATCGCCCCCGACCTGCCGACATTGGCTCCTACGGCCACCCGCAGTACCCGCCCACGACGCGGATAGCGCGCCGAACTCGCGGGCTCATTGCTGACCCTGGACGTATGGCGCGGATAGCGCGCCGTGACCCTGTTGGGCATAGCGCCGTAGGTGCTATGCCCAGCTGCCATCCGCAGTACCCGTTCTCGGCGTGGCGTCGCAGCCTGGCGCCAGACCGGGTGCCTGGGTGTCTTGGGTGGCGCCGAGGATGGCGGCACAGCCCGCGTGAGCGGATCTGTGCGCCTGCCACCGCATTCCACGCCCGTGGAGCGTCGTGCGTGGCGCCGCAGGCGCTGCACGCTACGCGCTCGGCTAGTCCACACTCTCCGGCACATACAGCCCGTAGTGGGGCTGGGCCTCCGGGGCGCCGTTCATGGCTTCGTCCATGCCGCCCCAGATCAGCACGCCCTGGTAGGGATCCACAGCGACGGCGGGGCGGTACACGCCGGTGGGCAGGCTGCCCACGTCGCTGCCGGCGGCGCAGGTGGCCTGGAGCAGGGTCCAGCCGGTGCCGTCGTAGACTTCCACGCAAGGCAGCTCGTCCTCGACGTCGAAGCCCCGGTTGCGGATGCGGGCCGCGCCGCCCGCCACCATCACGCGGCCGTCGGGCAGAGCCGCGGCCACGTGGCCCACCCGGGGCACGTTGAGATCCGGCAGGACGGTCCAGCCCGCGGTGGTGCTGTAGGACCAGACCCGGGCCGTGGCGTCGAACCAGTCGTCGTCGCTCACCTCGCCCTGGACGAGCACGCCGCCGGAGATGAGCACCTCGTCGCTGCCCAGAGAGGCCATGGCCGGCAGCACCCAGCCCGCGCCGTTGAGCTCGTCGGGGCCGTCGAGCATGGAGATGTTGCCGTAGCGGTCCACCAGCACGCAGTCGTCGTAGGCTTCGTGGGTGTCGTTGGTGGTCCACTCCAGGCCGCCACAGTGCATGGCCAGCTCGCCCACCGCCGCGGCGGCGCCGTCGACCATGCAGTGGTCCAGCGTCCCGGTGCCGTAGGAGAACTCGCGGGTGGCGGCGTCGTAGACCTCGACCGTCTCGGTGCAGTCGATGTACTGGCTCTGATCGAGGTGGCCGTAGCCGCCGAAGAAGACCACGTTGCCGCTGGGCAGCGCCACGGCCTGGTGCTGGGCGCGCGCGGTCTTGAGGCCCTCGAGCTCTTGCACGGCCTGGCCTGGCTCCGCCGAGGGGTCGTAGAGGAACGCGTGGTAGCTGACGGTGCGGCTGGCTTGCAGGGACTCCCAGCCTCCGGCCACCAGGATCTTGCCGAGGTCGTTGTGGCTGCCTTCGGCCAGCAGGGTGGCGCTGTGGTGAGCGCGGCCGGTCATGTCGTTGGTGTAGCCGGCCCACGCGTCGTTGGCGGCGGGGAAGCCCTCGAGCAGCTGGGGCTCGAAGTCGGCGGCGGGGGGGACCAGGTCCCAGGCGTAGATGGTGTCGGCGCCGACGTCGTCCCACTCGTCGGGGGCGCCCCCGAAGACCAGGAAGCGGCCGTCACCGTCCGACGCCGCGGCCGCGCCCCAGGCGCCGGCGGGCAGATCGTAGAAGGTGGCCACCTGGCCCACGGCCGCCATGAAGATCTCGACCTCGGCGGTCTCGGCCCGGCCCACGTCCATGGGACCCGAGCTGCCCCGGGCCACCACAGGCGCGGCTTCGGCGGTGCCGGCGTAGCCCAGCAGCTCGATGGTGACGCCTTCGGGAAGGGCGCCCAGATCCTCGATGGCGGGGGAGGTGCCCCGCTCGACGTCGATCTCGTGCTCCACCACCTCACCGGTGGTGTCGGTCAGGCGCACCACCAGCCGGTCGATGTCCTCGAACAGGTCGGCCTGGCTGGGGGGGGGCACGGGCCGGATGGTCAGCTCGAAGGTGACCGGGCGGCCGCTCGACCCATCGCAGGACACGGCACCCAGCAGCAGGGCGAGGGCGGCAAAACGTGTGGCGGTGCCCAGGTGCATGCGCATCTCCATTCTGTCCCGATTAGCATGGTCGGAGCGCGGTCGCAGTCCGCGCGTGGGCGCGTGACCCCGGAGGCCCCATGATCCGCTCCACCCTGCTCGAGGCCGTGCCCGGAGTGGTCCACGGCTTCAGCACGCGGGAGCCCTGGGTGCCGCCCCCGCCCCCCGAGCCCAGCGATCCGGGCCAGGCGGCCGGCCTGCTCGATGCCCTGGGGCTCCCCGGGGCGCCTGTGGCCATCCTGTCCCAGGTCCACAGCGCCACGGTGATGCGGGCCGATCCGGCAGGCCCGCTGTGGCCAGTGGGCGAGGGGGACGCGCTGATCTCCACCACGCCCGGCCTGGTGATCTACGTGCGGGTGGCGGACTGCACCCCGGTGTTGCTGGCGGGCCCCAGGGGCGTGGCCGCGGTGCACGCGGGCTGGCGTGGCACGGTCCAGGGCGTGCTCCCCGCAGCGGTGGAGCGGTTGCTGGCAGCGAGCGGTCAGAGCATCGCCGATCTTCGTGCCTCCGTGGGGCCCAGCATCGGCCCCTGCTGCTACGAGGTGGGCCCCGAGGTGGTGGATGGCCTGGCGCAGCACGCTCCCCCCGAGGTCTTCCTGCACCCCCGCGGAGCAGGCCGGCAGCCCACGGTCGATGTGGCCGCGGTCAACCTCCACCTGCTGCGCAAGCTGGGCATCACCGCCGAGCGCCTACCGGGCTGCACCCGCTGCGACCCGCGCTTCCACTCCTGGCGCCGCGACGGCGTCACAGCGGGCCGCCAGGCCGCCGCCATCGGGCTGCTGCCGTGAAGCGGGCCCTGCTGCTGGTGTTGGCCATCGCCGCCTGTGAAGGCGAGCGCCGCCCCGAGGCCAAGGCCCTCGAGCTCTACGAAGAGGGCAAGGAGCAGCTGGAGCGCGGTGAGTATGCGGCTGCAGCGGAGCGCTTCCGCCTGGCCTCCGAGCGGGATCCACAGCGCCCTGTGCTGCGCTCCTGGCAGGCCTACGCCGTGGCGGCGGGGGGCGATCCCGATGCCGCCATCGCGCTGCTCGAGACCGAGGGGGTGGCGGGCCTGAGCCCCCACGACCGCTACAACATGGCCGCCTGGCACGCCCGCCAGGGTCGCCCCGAGTCCGCGATGCCATTGCTCGAGGCCGCCTTGGAGGACGAACCGGAGCTGCGGGAGTCCCTCGCGGAGGATCCCGACTTCGCGAGCCTGCTCGAGCAGGGCGTGTTGGCCGCCCGGCTGGAGGATCGAGCGCTGCGAGCCGTGATGCTGGGCGAGGAAGGCGCCATCCTGGCCGGTGAGCTGTACGACCTCGAGCTGACGGTCCAGCCCTCCGCCGCCCAGCTGGGCCTCGAGTGGGCCGAGCCCCTGCCCCACGGCTTCGTGCTCGAGCGCGTGATCGACGACCGCGCCGATGAGCAGGGTGGGCCGGGCAGCCGCACCCTGCGCTACCGGCTGCGTGCCCGCCAGGGAGGGGAGGGGAGCCTCGGTCCCTGGGCCCTGGTCGCCGGTGAGCAGCGGGTGGACGTGGCCGAGGTGCCCTGGCAGGCCCTGGTGCCCGCGGGGGTGGAGCTGGGGGAGGCGCCCTCCCTCCAGGCGCTCCAGCCCAGCTGGTGGACCCCCCGCGAAGCCCTCGACGGGCTCGGTCCCACCGCCGCCTCCTCCCTCCACGGCCTGCTGGTGGTCGGCTTCCTCCCCGGAGATCGCGTCGAGGTGGACCCGGCCGCTGTCGCCGGCGGTCCCCTGGACATCGAGCTGCGCGAGGACGATCAGGCCGTGCTGCTGGCCCGCGCCTGGCGCTGGGCCCCCGACGCCAGCGGAGCGGCGGTCACCATCATCCGCGGCGGTGGCCGCGTGCTGGACACCACCGTGGAGCGTGGAGACTAGAGTCCGGTGTCGTCGCCGGGGATGCCGCCGCAGCTGGCGTCGCAGCCGTTGTTGTCGCCCAGCTTGTTGATGCTGATGGTGTTGTCGGCGCAGCTGTCGAAGCTGCAGGCGCTGCAGCTGATGCCCCAGCCGGCGTTGCCGCTGATGACGCTGCTGTCCAGGGTGACCGTCGCGCTGGCGAGGTCCAGGCCGTCGCCGGCGTTGCCCGTGACCTCGCAGGCTCGAACGCTGAGCGCGCCCGTGCTCATGTACACGCCGTCGGCGCCGTTGGCATCCACCACCGTGTCGGCCAGGGTCACCGCGCTGGTGCTGCTGGCGCTGATGCCGCCGCCGAGGTTGTCCTCGATGGTCCCTACCGCGATGTCGATGGACGAGGTGGTCATGGAGATGGCCGCGCCACCGGAGCCTGTGATCTCGAGGCCCTCGAAGGTGGCGGCGCCCAAGAACTCCCCGCTCTTGCTCTCGGTGGGGGGGAAGGTGGACATGGTGATGCCCGTGCCCGCCGAGTCGGTGATCTCCACGTCGTAGAACTCGGCGGCGGTGAAGCTCGGGTCCGCGCTGTTCCAGTACGAGTACAGGTAGATGCCGCCGTAGCCGCCGGGGGACTCGACGGTCAGCCCGCTGACGTAGATCTCCGGCGCTGTGTCGTAGTGGTAGAAGTACAGGCCGTATGCGTAGTCGTACTGGGCCGAGGAGTTGCTGATGGTGACGTCGTCGATCTCCACCACGGAGTTGTAGCTGTACAGGCCCTCGCCGGCGGGGCCGTCGATGGTGGAGTCCTCCAGCAGCAGCTGGGCGGTGCTGAGGTAGATGGCGTCGTAGCTGGTGTCGTAGCTGCTCGAGAACAGCAGCTCCCCATTGTAGTAGTAGTCGTAGCTGATGTTTGCAGTCTGGCCATCGCTGAACTCCAGCCCGCTGACCTCGACATCCGCGGAGCTGGCCATCAGGCCGTAGCCGATACTGCTGGTGACGGTGTTGTCCTCGAGGACCACCGCGTCGGAGCCCTCACCGCCCACGTACATGGCAGTGTAGGAGTAGCCGGTGAAGGTGTTGTCGCTGACAGTCGCGTCGGAGCTGTAGATCTGCATCCCCATGTAGCCGTCGGCGAAGCTGTTGCCGGTGGCGGTCAGGGTGGAGCCGTAGCTGTACAGATCGAGCCCGTTGTCCAGCACCTTGTCGTGGTAGACGTAGGTGGTCTTGTTGCCGTGGGCGTCCTCGTAGATCCGGGTTGTCTCGTAGGAGCCGTTGCCCGAGAAGCTGTTGGTCTGGGCCAGCATGCCGTTGGACTCGTAGGCGCACAGCGCGCCGAAGTAGCTCTCGTCCAGGCTGTCGGTGAAGACGTTGTTCTGGACCGTGCTGGTGCCCGCGTAGTCGATGAAGCCCGCGCGGGTGTTGGCCGAGATGGTGGCGTTCTGCAGGGTGGTGTTGGCCTGGGCGGCGCTGATGCCCCAGCCGTCGTTGTCGGAGATGGTGGCCCCGTCGATGTCCAGGTTGCCCGACTGGTGGTACCAGCCCGCCGGCAGGTCGATGTAGATGGCGCCGTCGTAGTCTTCGTCCAGCTCCCGCAGGTTGGTGATGGTCAGCTCGGTGGCGGTGACGTCCAGGTCGGCCGAGAACACGCCGCGGCGACCGTTGCCGTCGAAGGTGACGGTGTCCATCACCAGCACGCCGTCGTCGTCACCGTTGCCCACCAGGTAGGCGCCGTAGCTGTTGTAGCCGCTGATGGTGGAGTCGCTGAGGCTGATGTCCACGCACTCGGCGTACAGGCCGATGGAGCTGGTGACGCCCTCGTCCCAGGCGTACTCGGCCACCACGTCGGGATCGCCGCTGATCTGCACGCCCTGGGCGACCAGGGACTCGGCTGCGGGCCCCGCGTAC
>CAZHIK010000215.1:1025-10997 GCA_964532635.1 uncultured Enterobacterales bacterium | reverse complement strand
CAGAGAGTGACCCGCCACAACGGCGCGCTCCACCTCCAGGTGGTCCAGCAGACCCGGCAGCAGTCGAGCCATCTCCCCCGGGGTGGCCGGGATGCGCTCGGACATGTCGGAGTAGCCGTGGCCGGGCAGGTCCACGGCCACCGCGCCCCCGTGCTCCGCCAGGGTCGGCAGGACGTGACGCCAGGCGCCGGTGTGGGCCAGGTAGCCGTGCAGCAGCAGGAAGCGCGGGGGGCCTTCCCCGTGGCGGGTGTAGTGCAGCCGCGTGCCGAGCACCTCGATGGACGTGCCGGGCGCGGGCGGACGCTGCAGCCGCCGACGCTTCACCTCCATCAGCCGGCTCTACCCCGCGGACTCGCGAGCTCCTTGACGCGCTGGTAGCGTACCGGCAGGGGCTCGTCATCGGGGATGACGTCGATGTTCTCCCTGCGGAACTCGGGATCCTGCATGCGGCACTCGCCAAAACGCTTCCCCCACTCAGGGCTGTCCCGCATGGCACGCCACAGGTCGAGCAGCGGTGCCTCGCGCACATTGCCGAAGGAGATGGGGGTGAAGTCGCAGGGGCAGAACTCACCGTCGGCTGTGAGGTAGCACTGGTAGAAGCCAGCGAAGCAGCCACAGCCCTCGGAGGAGTTGACCCAGGACTGGCCCATGATGCCGGGGCCGTAGGGCAGGCCGTTGTAGGCGGACACCATGTCGCGCAGCTTGGCGCGGTTGCCTGGACCGAGGATCATCTCGGTGTCGTGGATCAGGGCCCCAGTGGGCACAGCGTCGAAGAGGAAGAGCTGGTGTACGCCCATGTCCTCGGCCAGGCGGGTGAGCTTCTGGAAGCCGCCGTCCACCAGATCGCCGCGGCTCATGTAGCTGGACAAGCCCGCGAGCATGCCCGCCTCGCGCACGTGGCGGGCGGCCTCGATGGCCTTGTCGAAGGCGCCGTCGGTGTTGCGCCGGGCGTCGTGCTCGCAGGCGTCGGGGGAGTCGACGCTGACCAGCACGGAGTACATGCCCGCACTGTACAGCTCATCGGCAAAGGCGCGGTCGATCCGGGAGCCGTTGGTGAACATGGCGGTGATGGCCTTGTCGGCCGGTACCCGAGCCACCAGGTCGAGCAGGCGGGGGTGGAGCGTAGGCTCGCCGCCGGAGAACACCACCGAGGAACCGCCCATCTCCACGAACTGGTCGATCACGTCACAGAGCTCTTCGTAGCTCAGGCTGTTGCCGCCGTGCTTCATGGTGCGCTCGGCCGAGCAATGACGGCAGCGCATGTTGCACGCCGCAGTGGTCATCAGCACGATGGTGATGGGCCTAGCCTCCTGGCGCAGGAAGCGATGCCGGAACGCGGTGCGCATGATGCGCATGGAGGGCTCGGACTCGAGGGGCGGCTGGGTGAGGTCGTAGGCCACCATGCCGTTGACGAGCGCCAGAGGCTTGAGGGGCTCGAGCCGCTTGCGAAACATGCGGACCACGGGCATCACGGCCTTGGATGACAGGCGACGGTCCTTGGCCAGGGAGGGGTGGGCCACCCTGGGCAGGTCCTCACGCTTCAGCTGATCGAAAAAGTCCACTGTGGCTCCAGACACATCGCTACCCATACCATGCCCGGTTCCCGAGGATGCCGCAGCCATCGGGGTCCGCCGCAGGAGGCCCCTCCTCCGAAAGTACCGCTGGTTCGCCTCGCGCGGGCGAGTCCAACTTTCCGTCAAACCTGCACTGCACGCCGAAGACGCGGCGCGCCCTGGCCTGGGATAGATACATCCCACCCTCCAGGCGATCAATCCATGTCCGAGATCGTCACCACCCCCGGCGAAGCCCAGCGCGTGATCCGGCCATGAACGATCCCGTCTACCTCGACAACGCCGCCACTACCTTCCCCAAGGCCCCAGGCGTGCCCCAGGCCGTAGCGGACTTCCTGACCCACAGCGCGGGCAACCCGGGGCGCGGCGGGCACCGGCTCACCGTGGCCGCCAGCCGCGCGGTGGAGGGCGCCCGCGAAGCCGTGGCCAGCTTGCTGGGCGCCGATCCCGAGCGCACGCTGTTGGGCCCCAGCTGCACGTTCTGGCTCAACACCCTGCTGCAAGGCTTGCTCGAGCCCAAAGACCGCGTGGTCTGCTCTTCCCTGGAGCACAACGCGGTGATGCGTCCTCTGCGCTGGCTCGAGGCCGGTCGGGGTGTCCGGGTCGTACCCGTGAAGGGCGCCGATCCCTGGGGGGTGCCCACCCCGGCGGAGATCCACGCCGCCGTACGAGCCGAGCCCACCCGGCTGGTGGTGCTCACCCACGCCTCCAATGCCACCGGCGCGGTACTGCCGGTCGAAGACATCGCCCGCGCCGTCGCACCGGTGCCCGTGATCGTCGATGGGGCCCAGAGCGCTGGCTGCATCCCACTCGACTTCGACTGCTCGGGCCTGGCGGCCCTGGCCTGCTCCGGACACAAGGGACTGCTGGGTCCCCCGGGGGTCGGTGTGCTGCTGCTGGGCTCGAACATCGAGCCCCCTCCCCTGCTCCACGGGGGCACAGGCTCGCGCTCGGAGAGCGAGCGTATGCCTGAGCTCCTGCCGGACCGGCTCGAGGCCGGCACCCCCAACAGCGCAGGCTACGCGGGCCTCGAGGTCAGCTGTACCTGGCTCGAGCAGCGGGGCATCGCCGCAATCCAATCCCATGAAGCGAGCCTGGTGGCCGCTGCGGCCAAAGGCCTGTCGGACCTGCCCGACGTCGAGCTCATCGGCTACCGCTCTGGCCACCCCCACACCGGCACCATCAGCTTCAGGGTCCAGGGCGCCGACAGCGGTGCGCTGGCCCTGTGGCTCGACCGGAGCTGGGGCATCCAGCTGCGCCCAGGCCTGCACTGCGCGCCGGCAGCGCACCGCCGCATCGGCACCTTCCCATCGGGCACCCTGCGAGCCGGGTTCGGCCCCTTCAACGCCCCCGAGCACGCCGAGCGCCTGATCGAGGCGTTGGCGGCCTACCCGCGCCGCGGGTCCCCGCACGGGTGATGGGGGCTCGGCCCCCGCGGTGATACATGCCAGCCAGGCTCCAAGACAGAGCAGCGAGGTGAGACCATGAGCGGTTCCCGCGACCTCCTCCTGGTGTTCGGCACCGTCCAGCGCGTGATGCGCGCCGAGCGCACGGCACGCAAGGCCGAGCTCGACGTCGATGTCATCCCGGCCCCCCGCGCGGTCAGCTCCGAGTGCGGCATGGTCCTCGAGGCCCGCTGCAGCCAGGCCCGCGAGCTGCTGGCAGCCCTCGAGGCCGCAAGCCTGGCCTACCAGTCCGCCTGGCGTCTCCAGGGCGACACCTGGCTCCCCACCAGCCTCGACGGGCCCATCACCCCCACCAAGGTCGCCCTCACCCGCGGCAGCGCCTATGGCGGCTGCGGCGCCAAGCTCTCGAAGAACCAGCTCACCTCCATCCTCTGCGGTCTGCCCCAGCTGGAGTCCCCGGACCTGCTGGTGGGCATCCGCACCGCCGACGACGCGGGGGTCATCCGCGTGGCCCCCGATCTGGCCATCGTCCACACGGTGGACTTCTTCCCGCCTTTGGTGGACGACCCCTTCAGCTTCGGCCGCATCGCCGCCGCCAACGCCCTGTCCGACGTCTACGCCATGGGGGGCGAGCCCTTGGGGGGCATGAACCTGGTCAGCTATCCCCTGGAGACCCTGGGCAAGGCTGCGCTGAAGGAGATCCTGCGCGGCGGCCTGTCGGCCCTCGAGGAAGCGGGCGCCGTGCTCGCCGGCGGCCACACCATCGAGTCCAGAGAGCTGCTCTACGGCCTCGCGGTCACCGGCCGGGTTCATCCCGATCGCATCTGGCGCAACGAAGGCGCCCAGCCGGGTGACCTGCTGGTGCTCACCAAGCCCCTCGGCACCGGCCTGATCGCCACCGCGGCCAAGGCCGAGCTCACCGACCCGGGCCACCTGGCCATGGCCATCCGCTGGATGTCCACCCTCAACAAGCGCGCCGCCGACGCCGCCCGCAAGCTCGACGTCCACGCCGCCACCGACGTCACGGGCTTTGCCCTGGCCGGCCACGCGGTCGAGGTCGCCGACGCCTCGCGGGTCACCCTGTCCCTCGAGCTGGCTTCGCTGCCCCTGCTGCCTGGGGCCCGGGATGCTGCGGGCATGGGCTTGGTCCCCGCAGGCACCGCCAAGAATCGCAGCAGCCTGACCGAGCAGCTCGCGGTCGCTGCCCACGCCGATCCGCTGCTGGTGGATGTGGCACTCGATCCCCAGACCTCCGGCGGTCTGCTGCTGGCCCTGCCTCCCGAGCAGGCGCGCGAGCTGGTGCTGGAGCTGCCCGCTGCCGCCGTCATTGGCCAGGTGCTCGAGGGGCCCTCGCGGGTGCTGCTGGGCTAGTGGCCGCGCTCCTGCTGCTGCTGATCGCCTGCAGCGGCGCTCCGCCAGCGCCGGAGGCTCCGCCACCACCCGATCCCACTCCGGTGGAGCGACCGCCCGTGGTGATCATCACCCTCGACACCACCCGGGCCGACCGCATCGGCTGCTACGGCTACGAGCTCGCCGAGACCCCTCGGATCGACGACCTCGCTTCGCGAGGCATGCGCTTCGAGCGGGCCTACACGCCGGTGCCGCTCACCATCCCGGCCCACGCCTCGCTGTTCACGGGGCTACTGCCCTACCACCACGGTGTGCGGGACAACGGCGATCAGCGCCTGTCCGAGCTGGCCACCACCATGGCCGAGCGCCTCCAGGGGGCCGGCTGGCAGACCCACGCCGCCGTGGCAGCCTTCGTGACCCAGGCACACTGGGGCTTCGGCCAAGGCTTCGACGGCTACGATGACCAGCTCGGCGTGCCCTCGGATCGTTTGTCCTGGCGGGCGGAGCGCGAGGGGGGGGCCGTGGTGGACCAAGCGCTGGCGGCCCTGGATCAGGGCGCCGACTTCCTGTGGGTGCACCTGTTCGAGCCCCACGCACCCTACGAACCCCCGGAGCCGTTCCGGAGCCAGCACCCCGAGCGCCCCTACGACGGCGAGATCGCGACGGCCGATCACCACGTGGGCCGCCTGCTCGACGCGCTCCCACCCGAGGCCATCATCGTGCTGGCCGGCGACCACGGCGAGGGCCTGGGGGATGGCGGCGAGCAGCAGCATGGCCTGCTGCTGGAAGACGCCACCATCCGCGTGCCCCTCGTCCTGGCCGGTACCGGCGTGCCGGTGGGCGTCGAGTCCCGCCCGGTCAGCCTCGTCGATGTCCTGCCCACCCTGCTGAACCTGCTCGGGCTGCCCCCCGATCCCCAACTGGACGGCCAGGATCTGCTGGCAACGGGGCACCGTCCAGCGGTGTACGCCGAGTCCTTCTACGGCACCAACCACTACGGCTGGGCCCCCCTGACCACCCTGATCGCAGCGGATGCACAGCTCATCCGGGGAGCCCGCGACGAGGCTCGGGGATCCGTGTCTCCGGAGATGCGCCAGGAGCTCGAGGTCATCACCCGCGCACAGCCCCGCTTCGAAGCCGAGCCCGTCACCTTGGACATGGCACAGATCGAGCAACTGCAAGCCCTGGGCTACCTCGGCACCGCCCAGCCCGAGGCCGCCGCTGCCGACGCGGTCGATCCCCGAGACGGCATCAAGGCAGTGCGGCGCCTCGACGAGCTGCACGCGCTGCCACCCGCCGAGCAGCAGGACGAGCTGCGCGCCCTGCTGACCGACAACCCCGACTTCCGCGACGCGCGCTTCCGCCTGGCCATGATGCTGTCTCGCAGTGGGCGGCTGCAGGAGGCCATGGGAGAGCTGGCTACCCTGTACGCCAGGCGGCCCGACAGCACCGCGGCGGTCACCATGGGCGAGCTGTGGATGCAGGCTGGCGATCCTGCCGAGGCCCTGCACTGGTTCCGAGAGGCCAGCGGCCACGATCCACGCTCCCTCACCGCCCGGGCTGGCGAGGTCGAGGCTCTGATGGCCCTGGGCCACGCCGACGAGGCGCGAGCCTTGGCCGACCTCGGGCTGGCGGAGGTGCCGGACCACGGCAGCCTGCTGGCCGCCCGCGCGGAGCTTGCCCTCATGGACGGCGAGCCCCTCGGCGGCTGGCCCGACACGGTCAGCGCCCTCGCCCGAGCCCGCCCCTACGAGCCCCGCCTGCTCCAGAAGGCCGGACGACTTCGAGCGGCCGCTGGAGACCCCGAAGAGGCCATCGCCCTGCTGCGCGGTGAGCTGGCCTGGCGGCCCCACAACCTCTCCGCACGCCTCGAGCTGTACGCGCTCTTCAGCGAGCACCGCCGCAACGTGGACGCCATCAAGACCATCCGGCCCTTGCTGGCGATGCAGCCCGAAGAACCCCACTGGAACGCCCTGGCCGCGACGACCTACCTCGCCATGGGTCGCCCTGATCTGGCCGAGCCCCACCGGGCCGTCTGCGCTGGCGATCCGGGCTGTCCCTAGGGCAGATCCGGGGGGGGAAGCTCGGCGATGGCACCCGCCACCTGCTCGGCGAGGAGCCGGTTGCCCTCCGGGGTGCCGTGTCCGAAGTCGCCGTAGCATCGGTCGGCGAAGATGGTGTCGTAGCCATGCTCGGCAACGGCCTGCTCGAAGACATCCTGGTTGTCCACCAGGGTCACACCTGGGATGCCCTCCACCAAGGCCTCCAGCCCCGCGATGTCCCGCCGGGGATACCCGACCGCCACGAGGTGGATGCCCCGCGCAGCGAGGGCGTCGCCCAGGGCCAGGTAACTCTCCCGCGTCAAGGGACTCGGCTGGCCAGCGCGAATCGACGCGGCATGCTCGCGGAGGGCCAAGGCCCGGCCATGGCGGCCATCGCGCTCGTATAGCCCGGAGGCAGCGCTGTGCAGGTGGCCATCTCCCGGGACGGCGTCCGCATAGCGGACCAGCCAGCCACGCAGCTCCTCCTCGCGACCCTGTTGGTACAGCAGCCGCACCAGGACGCGGAGCGGAGCCTGGTCCGTCTCGGCCGCCCAGTGTCCCAGCGGTTCCAGCTCGAGGGCCTGGAGGATTGCCTGCTCAGCCTCGCGTTCCTGGCCGAGCGACAGCCTCGCTACGCCCAGGAGCTGCAGGCCCACGCGCGAGTCGGCCCAGCTGACGTGGCGGTCCTCGATCTCCTCGATCAGCCAGATGGCGAGCGGGGCGCTACCGACGATCCCCATGGCGATCTCGGGGTACGTCAAGCGGCCCTCGAGACAACCCTCGACAGCCGCCACGAGCGCCTCCCGGCCCTCGGCCTCGCGCCCCTCGGCCTGCGCCTGCTTGACCCGATCGATGGCGAGCACGGCCGGGGTGTTCTCGATGTGCTCTTCACCGTGGGCAGGGCCTCCCCGTGGGCCCGAGGCCCAGGGGTGCTCCCGCTGGTGCCACAGCAGCCGGATCAGCCGCAGCGTCCGCAGTCCTCCGAGCAAGCCTCGCTCCCCCGACGGGGCTCCGAAGCCCTCGGGTATCGCGCCGCTCCCCTGGACATCATTGGCCCCCATCATGGCCACGACAACCCAGGGCTGGAAGCGCTCGAGGTTGCCCTCGAGGTTGGCGACGATGGAGCGGCTGTCACGGCCCGGCTCCCCCGCGTTGACCACACGGTAGGGGCCCACAGCTCCCTGTTGGAGGACTCGCCCAAGCTGGCGCGGATAGGCGTACTCCCCGCCCCAGGCGGTGGTGGACTCCCCCAGACAGAGCACCGTGGAGGCCTCACCGCTCGCGGCCGAGGGCTCCGTCCCCCCCACCGGCTCGAAGGAAGCACCCCCGATGCGCAGTCCGGACTCCACCAGCACCAGCAGCACGAGGACGCCGGCCAACAATGCGAGGACTCGCTCCGGTACTCGGGCGCGCTTGGTCATCTGGACGAGAGAGCCTTGCTCCGAAGTATCGCACACACCTGGCGAAGCAACGGCCCCAGACTTCGGGTGCCAGGCTTGATACCCTCCCCAACAGATGAGCCCCTCCTCCCCTCGCCGCCCCCTGCTCACCACCGCGGCCACGCTCCTGGCCGTCCTGGGCGCCGTGGTCGGCTTCGCCGCCTTGGGTGGCTACCGCGTGCTGCGGGTTGGCAGCCTCGACATGACGCCCTCCATCCAGCCGGGCGACTGGCTGTTGCTGGGCCCAGGAGAGCCCACCCGGGGAGACGTGGTGCGCCTGGCCGACCCCCTGGATCCCGAGGTTCGCGTGCTGCGTCGGGTCCTGGCCGAGCCCGGCGAGCGCATCGGCTTCACGGGCAACCAGCCGCGGCTGGACGGACTGGCCCTCAAGCACGTGGTGATGGGCGACAGGGACGGGGAGATGGTCCTCATGGAGAGCAGCGCTTGGCTGCTGGCGGTCTCCCATGAGAACACCCGCTTCGACGCAGACGCGGTGCTGGTCCCGGACGAGCACCTGTTCGTCGCGGCCGATCACAGAGATGTGGCCATCGACTCTCGCTGGTGGGGCCCGATCCCCAGCGACGATCTCGAGAAGGTCCACCTGCGCATCGGCCCCTCGGACGTCTGGCGCGCGCTGGTCTTCCGCCCCCGCCAGACGGTGCGACCGGAGATCCCGAAGATCCCCTACCAGGTTCCCGAGGAGCTGAAGGGGACCCTACCCCCGGGCTAGCCGAGCTGGGCGGGCTCGGGATCCTGATCGATCTGTCGCTGGGTGAAGCCGAAGCGGGCCTTGAGCGTGATGGTGTTGTCGTTGACCTCCAGCGCCATGTCCTCGACACCCATCTGCAGCTTGAGGCTCTCGGTGGCCGGCGTGACCATGCCCTCGACCTGCTCGCGGGCCAGGATGGTGACGGGGTTGACCCGGAAGAGCTGCTTCTCGAGGGCCAGCTCGAGGCCTTGACTGGCCAGCTGCAGCAGCACGTGCTCGCCCAGGTCGACCACGGGGCGGCCCACCTCGCCCACGATGGCGCGACGGCCGCGATCGTAGTGGATGTTGCCCAGCTCGATGCTGGCAGCGAGGAACTTGTGCAGCTCGAAGGGCAGCTCCAGCCCCTCACCCAGGATCTGAGCCGAGCCCTCTGCGCTCAAGCGCACCCGCGCCTCGAGGCCCACGGCCTGGTGGCCGTATCGGAGGTTGGAACCGTCCTGGTCGATCTGCACCTTCCACTCGCCCTCGATGTGCAGCAGCTCGTCGATCCGCTTGTGGACCTCCTCGCGGCGGCCACGCCGTGACGGCGCGCTCGCGGGCGCGGGTGAGCACAGCGGGGGGGTGGCGGTCCTCGATGAGACCCTTCACCTTCTGGCGCACCTCGAGCCGGGCCACCGCCCCTCGCACATCCCGCAGCACGTGGAAGCGCCCCTTGCCAACCTTGATGGGCAGCACCCCGGCCACCACCTGGTCGAACAGCTCCCGGTGCACGCTCAGAGAGAGGTGCCACTCTTCCCGCTTCGTCTCGGCCATGCTGCCTCCGTCGCAGTCCTCTACCCTACCATTCGAGGACAGCCCGCAGCGGTCATCCTCGCCACAACAGCGATCGGAATCTCGCGCAAAGACGCAAAGACGCAAAGACGACCAAGGACAAATGGGGTCACCGCGACCTGCACAGGCGCTCCGCGAGCAGGCGGAACGTCACACGAGCGGAGCGGAAGCCCAAACCCACATCGCCGCACCGCGGCAAAGCGCGGCTGGTCTACCGCGATGTCGCGACCCGCACCTTGGCGCCTTGGCGTCTCGGCGCGAGGCCATCGTCAGATAGCTAGAAGACCTGCGAGGCCGGGAAGAACCAGGCGATCTCGCGAGCTGCGGTCTCGGGGGCGTCGGAGCCATGCACCGCGTTCTCGGTGAGGCTGTCGGCGTAGAGCTTGCGCAGGGTGCCGTCGGCCGCGTTCGCCGGGTTGGTGGCGCCCATGATCTCGCGGTTGCGCTTGATGGCGCCCTCGCCCTCGAGGACCATGACCACGCAGGGGCCGGAGGTCATGAAGGCCATCAGCCCCTCGAAGAAGGGCTTGCCGATGTGCTCGGCGTAGAAGCCCTCGGCCTCGGCGCGGGACATGTGGATCATGCGCATGTCGGCGATCTTCAAGCCCTCGGCCTCGAAGCGGG
>CAZHIK010000215.1:0-1015 GCA_964532635.1 uncultured Enterobacterales bacterium | reverse complement strand
GACGATGGGACCGATGACGCCCTTGCGGACAGCGTTGGGCTTGATGATGGAGAAAGTGCGCTCCATGGTGGACTCCTGCAACTGCTAGATGAGCTTGTGCTCCCGGAGGAGCTCCTGCATACGGCGGCCCATGTCCGCGGGGGAACGGACCACAGCCGCCCCCGCGGCCTCGAGGGCCTGGAACTTGTCCTCCGCCGTGCCCTTGCCACCCGAGATGATGGCGCCAGCGTGGCCCATGCGGCGTCCCGGAGGAGCGGTGGCGCCCGCGATGAAGGCGACGACCGGCTTGGTCATGTGCTCCTGCATCCACGAGGCGGCCTCTTCCTCGGCCGTGCCACCGATCTCGCCGATCATGATGACGGCGTCGGTCTCATCGTCGGCCTGGAACAGCTCGAGGGCGTCGATGAAGCGGGTGCCCACGATGGGGTCGCCGCCCATGCCCACGCAGGTGGACTGGCCCAGCCCCAGCTCGGAGAGCTGCCCGACGGCTTCGTAGGTCAGAGTGCCGGAGCGGCTGACGACACCAATGCGGCCGGGCCGGTGGATGTGACCCGGCATGATGCCGAGCTTGGCGCGGGCGCCGGGAGTGATCACGCCCGGGCAGTTGGGCCCGACCATGCGCGCACCGTGGGCCTTGACGAAGGCGAAGGCCTTGATCATGTCGTTGACGGGGATGCCTTCGGTGATGGGGATGACCAGCTCGACGCCGGCGTCCACGGCCTCCATGATGGCGTCGGCCGCGAAGGGGGGAGGCACGAAGATGACCGAGGCGTTGGCGCCGGTCTGCTCCACCGCGCCCTGGACGCAGTGGAAGATGGGCACCTTGCCCCGAAAGCGCTGGCCGCCCTTGCCAGGGGTGACACCAGCGACGAGCTTGGTGCCGTAGTCGAGCATCTGAGCGGCGTGGAAGCTGCCAGCGCCACCGGTGATGCCCTGGACCACGACGCGGGTGTTCTCGTTGACGAGGATGGCCATGACTACTCCCCGGCCGCCGCAGCGGCCTCGACGATCTTCT
>CAZHIK010000214.1:2809-10998 GCA_964532635.1 uncultured Enterobacterales bacterium | reverse complement strand
CATGCTGGCGTTCATCGCCGAGCGACTGAAGAAGGTCGCAGACGTCCAGAAGCAGGAGTCCGCCCTGCTCCACCATAAGGACAAGTGGTGGCGCGACGCGGCCTGGCGAGAGCCGGGCGTGTGGTCTCCGGAGCCCGAGCGCTGGGCGACCGTGGCCAAGGAATACCGCCAAGCCATCGAAGCCCTGTGCCGGGGGCAGCTCACCCGCGGCGCGCAGCTGCTGGATCGGGCCATGGAAGCCGAGCGCGCGGCCATCGACGCCGTGCCTCACGGCCTGGGTCTCCACCCAGACGAGGAAGGCGAGCACGGCGACGTCAGCCACGGTCCCGAGGCCATGGAGGCCATCGGAGACGGCGAGGGCTGCCCCACGTGCGACCGGCCCGACGCCTACGACCAGGCCCGCCAGATCGAGCGCTTCTCCCACACCGCCCGTCAGCTCAGGCAGATCAAGGTGGTCCCACACACCACTCCGTGGTGGGAAGAGGAGGAGGAAGAGGAAGAGGAGGAAGGGGAAGGCGGCTAAGCTGCGTTGAGCTTCGCGCAGCTTCGGCTAGCGCTTTCAGGTGCCCTCGGTGCGGGCTATGATGGGGTACCTCGGAGGGCCCAATGGCGAATGGAAAGAGCACTCCCGGCGACAGCGTGGTCTCGCGTCTCGCGGCCCGCTCGTCCCGCACGCCCATCTCCCGGCGCACCATGCCCGGCGGCGGCGAGGTCTGGGAAGGCCCTCTGGCCTCCAAGGCGCTGAAGGCCCTGGGCGCTCGCGCCATGACCGTCGACTCCCACATCATCGTCGGCGACGACTTCGACCCATCCACCCCCGAGTCCCAGGCTCTGTACGCCCACGAGCGCTACCACCAGCAGGTCAGCGGCGGTGCCGGCTCCCACCACGGCATGGACGCAGAGGAGCACGCCGCCCGCGCGGTCGAGAGCATGGTGCTGCACCGCGCCGCCACAGGCGGCACAGAGGCCGGCGGCTCACAGGCCGGAGCGGTGGTCAAGGACCTCCCCTCTGCCCCCGACTCCGCCTCCGATCCCGGCGAGGGCGAAGCCGAGCGCGCCCCGGATCCCGCCAAGGGCTACGAAGCCCTCAAGTCCCAGGGCCTCAGCCACGCCGACATCATCGAGCGCCTGGCCAAGGCCTGCGTCGACGCCAGCGAGCAACAAAAGCACACCGGCCACGACCGAGCGGCCCACATCAAGGGTCAGTTCTAGCCGCGCTCTGATACGCTCCCCCCGTCCCCCGATCATCGAGGTGTGGTCATGGCCACGGTCTTCGAGGAGCTGACGCGCCGGCTGCGGCGAACCGACCTGCTACTGATGCGCGCCGTGCGTCGCCAGCGCCAGCGCAGCACCATGAAGAAGAAGGCCAGCTACTGGGGCTCGGTCATCGAGGAGACCGAGGTCGATGCGCTGCTTCGGGAGCATGGCGAGATCGACTTCCCGATCATGGACGACGGCCTGGACTCCGCGCTGGCCGCCAGCCTGGCTCTGCGGGACAACCCCGCAGGGCGCATCGGGCGGCTGCGGGACGCCTTCGGCCTGGACGGCGACGAGATCGACTTGGTGCTGCTCTCCCTCGCCCCCGAGATCAGCGCCGGCTACGCCCGGGTCTTCGCCTACCTCAACGACAACCTGAACCAGAGCTACCTCACCGTGGACCTGGCCAGCCGCGTGCTGCGCAGCGATCGGCGGGCGCGCCTGTCACTGCTGTCCAGGCTGATGGGCTCCTCGCCCCTGATGAAGTATCGACTGCTGCTCCTGCACCCCCAGGACGGAGTCGAGACCCACACCGCCCGGCGGCTGCACCCGTCCCAGCGCTTCCTGCACTGGCTCCTCGAGGAGCAGGAGCTGCCCTCCTCCATGGGCTTCAGCCCCATGGACACCGAGCGCGAGCCCTTCATCCCCGCCGCTACCCGCCAGCGGGTCGAGGAGCTGTCCCCGGGGTTCCACAAGCCCATCACGCTGGTGGTGGTCGGCTCCACCATCGGCGCTCGAGAGGGCGTGGCCATGGCCTTGGCCCGCAAGATGGGCCGCCCACTGGTGCGCGTGGACCTCGAGCGCTGCAAGGACTACCTCGAGCAGCCCTACGACCTGCTGCGGGAGCTGCGCCTCAACCGCGCCGTGCCATACCTGGTCAACGTGGTGGCCAGCCAGGAGGATCCCACTCAGCGCAACCAGATGATGGCGCTGGGTACCGCCGTCGGCCAGCTCCCCTACCCCGTGCTCGTGGGCGGCTCCGACCGTCGTGCCGTCGGCGCGCTGCTGGGCGGCGATCGCCCCAGCGTCACCGTGCAGGTCCACCGCTCGAGCCTGCCGGAGCGCCACGAGGCCTGGCTCGACGCCTTCGGTCGCCGGGAATGGGACCTCGAGCAGGCCGACGTGATGGCCGAGCGCTTCTACTCGGTGGGCGGCACCACCATCCCTCGCATCCTGGACCGCGCCCAGGCCGAAAGTGGTGGCAACCAGCCCAACGCCGACGCCCTGTGGGCGGCCGCCCGTGAGGAGTCCCGCCCCGAGTTCCGCGGCCTGGCGCTACACATCGTGCCCTCGTACAACATGGAGGATCTGATCCTGCCCGTGAAGACCAAGGGCCAAATGCAGCACCTCATCGACTACCTGGCCCACCAGGAGATGGTCTTCCACCACTGGGGCATGTCCAAGGTGCGCAGCCGCGGCTACGGCATCAAGGCCCTGTTCTCGGGCGGGCCGGGCACCGGAAAGACCATGGCCGCCGAGGTCATCGCGGGAGCGCTGGGGCTCGACCTGTTTCGAGTGGACCTGTCCTCCGTGGTCTCCCGCTGGGTCGGCGAGACCGAGAAGAACCTGCGGGAGATCTTCGACGCCGCCGAGGGCGGCACCGCCATCATCCTCTTCGACGAGGCCGACGCCCTGTTCGGCTCCCGCGGCGAGGTCAAGCAGGCCCAGGACCGCTTCGCCAACCAGGAAGTGAGCTTCCTGCTGCAGCGACTGGAGGTCTTCGAGGGCTGCGCGATCCTCACGACCAACTTGCAGGAGAACATCGACGAAGCCTTCCTGCGCCGCTTCGGGGCCGTCATCGAGTTCCCCATGCCCACCGCCGGCGAGCGGGCCCAGCTGTGGGAGCGGTCCTTCCCCCCCGACACCCCCCGGGGCGACAGCCTCGACCTGGAGCACCTGGCCAAGCAGTTCATCATCGCCGGTGGCTCCATCGTCAACTCCGCCATCAACGCAGCCATCCTGGCCGCTCGCGACGGCACCGAGGTCGAGATGCGCCACGCCGTGATGGCCGTGGCGCGCGAGCTGGTCAAGATGGGCAAGCAGGTCAGCCGCGTACACTTCGGCGACTTCTACGAAGAGGTCAAGGACATTCAATAGGGGGGCCCATGCCCGCTTTCTCTTGGAGCCTGATTCCCCTCCTCGCCCTGGGCTGTTTCTCCGAGGAGCCCCCCGAGGTCCCAACGCCCAAACCGCCGGCGGTAGAGGAGCCCGATCCCCTGCTGCCCACCTTCGAGGGCGTGAATCTCCCGGTGATTCCTGGCGGGACGACCCCGGAGCTGGCGGTGTCCGTGGTGGTGACGCGGGACAGGATCGTCGTGGACGGCGTGCCGACCGTGGGCCTCGAAATCCCGGAGGCAGGGCTCGCGCCGGTCGTCTCCGACCAGGAGCTGAAGGGTCAGCTGATCACCAAGCTCTACGACATTCTGCTGGAGAAGGCCGAGGGCGCAAAGACACTGGGCGAGTACTCCCCGGAGTTCGAGTTCGAGGGCGACCTCCTGCTCGCCGTGGACGAGAGCATCACCTTCTCCACCGTCCGTCAGGTGATGTACACCGCCGGCCAGGCCCAGTTCGTTCGATTCATGATGGTGGTCGAGGATCCAGACAGCGGACGCCCGAAGATGCTGGAGTCCACCCTGCCGACCATCGGCCGCTGTTCAGACTTCCGGCTCATCGGCACCGGGGTTCCCGGCTCATCGGCGCGTGATCTGTTCGGGGACAGCGAGGAGGGGAAGTCGCTGCTGTTCGAGATGATCGGGACTCGAGGAAGCGAGGGACGCGAGCCGAGCACCCAGCCCCCCAGCAAGGCCAAGGTCCCGGCCTCCAAGCATAGCCCGAGACCCGAGCCGCCGGACTGCCCCGAGCCGCCGCCGCTGCAGCTGGTTGTGGGAGTCACGGCGGATGGCCTGGAGCTGTCGGGCGCCTCCGAGCTGCTGGGTTGCGCAGCCGCGGAGGAAGCCTGCACCCTGCCCTGTGAGGTCTCTGGGTGCCCGGACAGCCAGGCCTACGACCTGGCCGGGCTGCAGGCCCTGCTGGCCAAGGCCAAAGCCGCACACCCTACTCAGGAACGGGTGATCATCGTGCCGAAGCTCCAGATGGACATCGGCTCGGTCCTCGCCGTCCAGAGCGCCGCTGAGCGGCGTGCTGGCGATGAAGTGGAGTTCTCGGATGTGGTCTATGCGGGTGGGGTGGACTGAACGCCCCCCCCGGGGCGCCTAGTCGTTCGAGCAGACCTGATCGCAGGCCTCGGTACCGACACCAGCGTTGAGGTCGTCGCAGGACAGCGTGGTGTACTGCTCGACGCACAACTCGGCCCAGCCGCAGGAGAAGTCCTCGCACTCCCAGGGCTCGCCGGTGTCCTCGACATCCGCCAGGGCCATGCAGTCCTCGTAGGTGAAGTACTCGTTGAACATTCCGCACTCCTGCCACTTGCCGCAGAGCACAGGGAGCACTTCATCGGCGAACTTGTCGTAGTCGTAGCTGGAGTCGGAACACTCGGGGCAGGTCTCGGTGCCCGTGCAGTCGTCGTCGTCGCAGTCGATGAGGCCGTCTTCGTCGTTGTCCACGCCGTCGGTGCAGTCGGTCTCCGGATCGGCCTGGGTCTCGGGGGTGTCCTGGGTGTCGTCGGTTTCCTTGTCACCGCAGCCCACGATGAAGCCCGCGCACAGCAGCAGAATGGGGAACAGGGTCTTCTTCATTTCGTCTCCTCGATGCGTCGATGCGACGCTCCCTGGTTCTGGGTCATCACCCACGGGGATGATACGAGATCACGAATGAAATGAAAAGGGCCTGGTTCGCCGAAGGTGGACGGGCCTCACCCAGCGCCCCCCTCTTCGAGCATCAGCTGGTCCCAGGTGTCGTCGGGGATGAGCTCGAGCAGCTCCGCGAAGCTGCCGCGATAGCGGGGGCAGCCCTGATGGTGCCAGCGCGCCAGGCGCAGCGTGGCCCGCGCCGAGTGCAGGTCCCAAGGGAGCTGCTGGCCCTTGATGACCATGGTCTCCAGCAGGGCCGCGAGGCGGAGCACCTCTGCACAGCTGGTCTTGGGGCCCAGCTCGAGGATCTCGGTGAACAGGGGGCTGGACTCGCTGATGGGCCCGGCCCAGGCCTCGGTCTCCAGCAGTCCTGCGGTGGTGGAACTCACCGGGTAGGCGATGCCGGGTACGACGGGGAGCAGGCGCTCACAGGCTGCCAGCTGACAGCCCTCGAGCGGATTCCCGAGCTCGCGCAGGCCGTCCACGCAGAGGTCATGGAGCTTCGCCATATCGCGCTCGGGATCCAGCTCGGCGACCCGAGCGATGCAGTGCTCCACGGTGCAGGTTCGGGCATCGTCGTACTCGAAGCGCCGAGCTCCGTCCGGTTCCGGGAGCAGTGGGGTGCAGGGATGGCCGGGGTGATCACCGAGCTGGTAGACCGTGACGATGGCGTTGTCGGGTTCCGGTGACCCACAGCCCATAAGGGCGATCAGAATGGTGAAGAGGGCTTTCGTGGACATGCTGGGCTCCCTAGCGGCGCTGCCGCTGGATGATGGCGCCGAAGCGCTCGGAGATGGCGTCGAGCGCCTCGCGCTGGGCGAGCACCTGACGCTGGGTGGCCTCGAGGCCGTGGTAGACGCTGCGATAGAGCTCTGCGGGGCCTGACAGGCCCTCACGCAAGGTGATGAGCGGGGCCTGCTCGGGACGCTGGCGCGATGCCGCGCCCATCAGGCGCGCCGCAAGGAGGCAACGGTTCATCGCCTCGCTCAGAGGGCCTTCGATCCCAACCAGGCTGCGGTGGGTGGCCTGGATGCGGGCCAGGTTCTCCATGGCCTGCCCCGGGTCTCCGTGCAGCGAGCCACCCTGCACCGCGGCCGCCAGCCCCATGGTTCGACCAAGGTTGCCCAGCTGGGCCACGTAGTCGTCGCGCTTGCACCGGGCGGACTGCTGATGCTCATCGATGGCGTGGATGGCCTGGGTGTACTCCCCCAGGTCGTCCCGGATGCGCTCCGCGCGGGCCTGATCCTCCCAGCCCTCCTCGCTCGCGGTGAGCGCGGTCAGCTGGCCCGCCAGGGAGTGGAGCTGCGCCTCGTATGCGAACCGGGCCGCAGCGCCGATGAGGGTGTGCGGCTCGCCGACCAGATCGGTTGCTCCCTCCTTCGCCTTGGCGGTGTCCGCGGCAGCCACTCCCTGCCCCAAGCGGTAGGCCGCGGTGCACAGCCGCATCAGCTCTCCCATGCGATCACAGGTGCCGATGACCTCGTCGATCCCGGCCATCTCCTCACGGATGCCGGCGGCCTCGAGGGCCACCGCCCGGGCGCGCATCTTGGCGATGGAGGCGCTCAACCCATGGCTCTGCACCTCGAGGCTCTCCATCAACTCCGCTGGGGCTGCCTCGATCTCATCGAGCAGGGACTGGTCCGTGGCGGCGTAGCCGGTGGTGGCGAAGGCCTGGTCCACCAGAGCCAGATCGCGGTCCATGTCCTCTGGACTCAACATCAGGCCGCCGCTCTGATCCTTCGACGCCAGTCCCTGGCCCTGCAGCAGCAACCCTGTCGCCTCGGCCTCGTGCACAGCCTCGTCGACCAGCCGCCGGACGCTCTCGACGACAGCTCCATCCGCACGCGCTCGCAGGCCCAGGGCCTGGTACAGGCGCACGTCGCGCTTGTACAGCGCCTGCCCGGCGAGGTACTGCTCCTGACCGCGGTCGGGGTGGTACCAACGGTTGCTGGCGTCCTCGAAGATCGCCATCTCGTCAAAAGCCCGCTCGCCCAGCGCCAACACCAGGTCCTCGGTCTGCTGCAGTGTGGTCCCCAGGTCCTCCGCGGTGATGAGCGGACCGCAGGCCAGACCTCGGCACTCGACCATGGAGGTGGGCGGGGGCTCACTGTCGTACCCCCCTTCACCTTCGAGCCCCGCCACCGACGCCCGCTCGCCGTTGCCCAGGGACTCGTAGTACTCCTCTTCGCCCGGAGCTTCGGTGACCGAGCGGGCAGGGACCTCCTGGACTGTGGGCTCGTGGTGTACGACCTGCTGTTGGCGGCGCCTGCTCTGGGTTTGCTGGTATGCGAGGCTCATGACGTTCTCCGTGTCGGGGCTCGCCAGGGGAGAACGCAAGGAGGATGCCAGCCGATATCGGTGGTTTGTCCGTTCGAGATCGTCGAAGTGTCGAACGGATCGTCGAAGTTTCGACACCGTCTTCGACACCCCAACCGTGGTCGCGCACACGGGTGGTACACTCCCCCGAGAGGAACCGACCATGCGCATCTTCACCCTTCTCGCCCTGCTCTCCATCACCGCCTGCCGCACCGACGACACCCAGGTGGACAGCGATCCGAAGACCGACGACACCGGCCCCGAGGTCGTCGATGCCGACGGCGATGGCTACAGCGTGGACGAGGACTGCGACGACAGCGACGCCAGCATCCACCCCGACGCCGAGGAGACCTGCGACGGGGTCGACAACGACTGCGACGACGAGGTCGACGAGGGCCTGCTGACCACCTGGTACACCGACGCGGACGGCGACGGCTACGGTGATCCCGAGGCCCTCCGTGAGGCCTGCGAGCAGCCCTCCGATGCCGTGGACGACGCCACCGACTGCGACGACGGCGATGCCGAGACCCACCCAGGGGCGGCCGAGCGCTGCGACGGGGTCGACAACGACTGCGACGACGAGGTGGACGAGGATCTGCAGGAGCTGTGGTTCGCCGATGCCGACGGTGACGGCTACGGCAACGCCGACAACACCCTCGAGAGCTGCGATCCCGGCGACGGCTGGGTGGTCGACGCCACGGACTGCGATGACAGCGACTCGACGATCCACCCCGACGCCGAAGAGACCTGCAACGACACCGACGACGACTGCGACAGCGAGGTGGACGAGGGACTGGAGGGCAGCTGGTACGCCGACGCCGACGGTGACGGCTTCGGCGATGCCGACACGGTGATCACGGACTGCGA
>CAZHIK010000214.1:0-2799 GCA_964532635.1 uncultured Enterobacterales bacterium | reverse complement strand
CGGGCTGGGTGGAAGACGACCAGGACTGCGACGACGCCAACTCCGACATCCACCCCGACGCCACCGAGGTCTGCGACCTCGTCGACAACGACTGCGACGGCCTGATGGATGACGACGACGACCCGGTGGACGGCACGAGCACCTGGTACCTGGACGCTGACAGCGACGGCTACGGCGACGACAGCGTCACCACCCAGGCCTGCCTGCAGCCCTCCGGCTACGCCGCCTACGGCGGGGACTGCGACGACGCCGACGCGGCCTACAATCCCGGCGCCTCGGAGGCCGACTGCACCGATCCCAACGACTACAACTGCGATGGCAGCACGGGCTACGCCGACGACGACGGTGACGGCTGGGCCGCCTGCGAGGACTGCGACGACACCGTCGCGGCCGTCAACCCGGACGCCATCGAGGCGTGCAACAACGTCGACGACGACTGCGACGGGACCATCGACGAGGACGACGCCAGCGACGCCAGCACCTGGTACGCGGACAGCGACGGTGACGGCTTCGGAGACATCTCCAGCACCACAACGGCCTGCGACCAGCCCAGCGGCTACGTCAGCGGCCCCTACGCCACCGACTGCGATGACAGCGACGCCGACATCTCCCCCGTGGACCCGGAGCTGTGTGACGGCATCGACAACGACTGCGACGGCGACACCGACGAGGGCGTGACCACCACCTTCTACGCCGACAGCGACGGCGACGGCTTCGGCGACGCCGCCAGCACCACCGAGGACTGTGGGGCCCCCAGCGGCTACTGCGCGGACGACACGGACTGCGACGACGGCGACGCCAGCATCAATCCCGCAGCCACAGAGCTGTGCGACGGCTCCGACAACGACTGCGACGGCAGCACCGACGAAGCCGACGCCGCCGACGCTGCCACCTGGTACCGGGACGGCGACAGCGACGGCTACGGCAGCGCCAGCGCCACCACCGTCGCCTGCGACGAGCCCAGCGGGTACACCAGCGACGCCACGGACTGCGACGATGGCGACGACGACACCCACCCGGGTGCCGACGAGACCTGCGACGGCGCGGACAACGACTGCGACGGCGACATCGACGAGGGCGCCGTGGACGCCGACACCTGGTACGCCGACGCGGACGGCGACGGCTACGGTGACGTCGCGACCACATCCACGGCGTGCTCACAGCCCAGCGGCACCACAGCCGACTCGAGCGACTGCGACGACGGCGATGCCTACATCAACCCGGGGGCGGCGGAGACCTGCAACAGCATCGACGACGACTGTGACGGCCTGGTGGACGACGACGATCCGGATGTCACCGGCGGCTCGGTCTGGTACGCCGATGTGGACGGGGACGGCTACGGAGGCAGCGCCTACAGCACCACGGCCTGCGTCCAGCCCAGCGGCTGGGTGGCCGACGGCACGGACTGCGCGGACACCGAGGCCACAGCCTACCCCGGCGCGGACGAGGTCTGCGACGGCATCGACAACGACTGCGACGGCACTGCCGACGAGAGCGACGCTGTGGACGCCGGCACCTGGTATTCCGACAGCGACGGCGACGGTTGGGGAGACGACAGCAGCACCACCGTGGCCTGCAGCCAGCCCACGGGTACCGTCTCCGACGGAGGTGACTGCGACGACGGCGACTCGAGCGCCAACCCCGGCGCGAGCGAGGTCTGCGACGGCGTGGACAACGACTGCGATGGTGCTGTGGACGACAGCCCCACCGACGGCGACACATGGTACGACGACGACGACGGTGACGGCTACGGCGACCCCGACACCGCCCAGGTCACCTGCAGCCAGCCGTCGGGGACCGTCGCGGACGCCACGGACTGTGCCGACAGCGACGCCACCGCCTACCCGGGCTCCACCTCCACCGAGACCCCGTTCGATGGGGTGGATCAGGACTGCGACGGCAACGACTTCTGCACGGACCTGAACTGCGACGGCCTGCCGGATCTGCTCTTCCCCTCCTACCGGACCTCGAGCACCTGGTACACCAGCTCGAGGGCCTACTACGGCACGGGCTACGGCTACGCGTCGAGCCACGGCACCACCCTGGACGGCATCGGCCCGCTGTCCGCCCTCGCCGAGGACCTCGACGGGGACGGGTACCAGGACATCGTGCTTGGAAACTACTACGACGGAAGCTCCCGCTTGGTGGATTCCTATGTCTACTGGGGCTCCTCGAGCGGCTACTCGACCAGCGACCGCACCGACCTGGGCACCGAGGGCGTGATCGCCGTGCGGGCCTCGGACCTGGACCACGACGGCTACACCGACCTGGTCTTCGCGAGCCACTACGGCAGCAGCTACGCCAGCACCTCCATGATCTACTGGGGCTCGGCCTCGGGGTACAGCGACAGCGATCGCACCGACCTGCAGACCTACGGTGCCTACGACCTCGAGATCGCGGATCTGGACGACGACGGGTACGAGGAGCTGATCTTCGCCCAGTACTACTCGGGCTCCTCCCACGTGGTGAACTCCTACGTCTACTGGGGCTCCTCGAGCGGCTACTCCTCGAGCGACCTGAGCACGCTGTACACCACCGGCGCGGTGGACGTGAAGGTCGAGGACCTCAACGACGATGGCTACCTCGACCTGGTCTTCGCCTGCTACTACTCGGGCTCGAGCTACGGGACCTACTCCTATGTGTACTGGGGCTCGGCATCCGGTCCATCGAGCACGGTCTACACGGCGCTGTACACCTATGGGGCCTGGGACATCGAGGTCGGCGATCTTGACGACGACGGCTACACGGACCTGGTCTTCGCCAGCTACTACTCGGGCTCGAGCTACACCACCACCAGCT
>CAZHIK010000213.1:0-11037 GCA_964532635.1 uncultured Enterobacterales bacterium | reverse complement strand
CTGGACGGTCGCCTTCGTCCCCCGCGGCCCGCCCGAAGCTCCATCGAGCAGCGGAGGATACCCCCCCGGCTGGCCTGGCTGGTTGTGGTGGCCGTGCTGGGCCTCGCTCTGTACGGAGCGGTTTCGGCCTCCAAGGTTCCCTTCAGAAACGACTACCGGCTGCTGCGGGGCGAGAGTCCCGCCACAGAGTTCCTGCAGTACGTGGATGCCCAGCTCGGGGCCGGGTTCAACCCGGCGGTCTTCCTGGTTGACGACGTGGGGGCGGCCCGGGAGCTGGAGCAGCTGGCGCTGGCGCTGCGGGACGAGGGGCTGCCCGACGGTCGGGACTCCCGCCTGGGTCGCGTGTTCTCGGCGGCCCACATGGTGCCCGATGGGATCGAGCGCCACCGGGAGCGCATCGCCAAGCTGGCGGCGGTGGTTGGGCACCCGTCCCTGGATCGCTTGGCCGATGCCGATGACGCCAAGGGTCGTCGCTTGCGCCTCGCGCGGCAGATGGTGGCCAGTGAGCCCTGGGACGTCGAGGAGCTACCCTCCACGGTGGCGCAGCGCTTCCTCACCCCCGCCGGGGACGCCCTGCTGGTGTTCGTCTGGCCCTCGGAGCCCAGCTGGGCGGACTGGCAAGCGGCGGCCTGGGAGGACGAGTTGCAGGTGCTCTCCGAGCGCCTCGGCGAGCGAGGCATCCGGCACCAGATGGCAGACGAGACCTTGATCATCGCCTGGGTCTACCGAATCATCCAGGCCGACGGGCCACGCCTGGTGCTGCTGGCCTCCCTGGTGGTCCTCTGCTTCCTGCTGCTGGACTTCCGCAGCCTGCGGGTAGCCGCCCTCGTGGCCTTCCCGCTGGGGGTCGGCATGCTGGCCTTCGTGGGATTGCTCCACGCCACCGGCATGGAGATCAACATGTTCAACCTGATCGTGCTGCCGTCGCTCATCGGCATCGGCATCGACAACGCGGTGCACATCTTCCACCGCTACCGGGAGGAAGGCACGGGCAGCCTGACCCTGGTGGTGCGGCGCACGGGCGTGGCGGCACTGCTGGCCTCGGCAACCACGGCGGTGGGCTTCGGCTCGAGTCTGGTCTCTCACCACGTCGGGCTGCGCACCATGGGCTGGCTCGCCATCCTGGGCATCGCCTGCACCTTCGTGTCCGCCACGCTCTTCTTCCCGGCCTTCCTCTCACTCCGGGAGCGCAGCATCTTACGCCGACACCGCCGGACCTAACGACCCAGGTTGCCGCCGAAATGGCCGCAGTTGACCTGCCCACCGCCGCTGAGGGACGCGGCCACCAGGTTGCCCGTCACCAGCCCCGAGGGGAAGCTCACGTCGGCGTCGGGGGCCAGGATGTTGACGTGGTGGTCGCCCTGCACGATGTCCAGCTCAGTGGTCTCCGGCAGGTTGAGCAGGGTGCTCTCCGGGAGCATGCCGCCCTCGTAGGTCCAGACCATGCCATCCAGGGACAGCTGCTCGGTGCGGACGTTCAAGTACAGCTCGGCCTCGGCGGGGCCGTCGACGGTCACACCCCAGGCCTGCTCCAGGCTCTCGGCGTCGAGTTCCACCACGTTCACCCCGGCCTGTACCGTGATGCGTAGCTCTCCGTAGCGGTCCACGGCACCGCAGGTCGGCGACAGGGAGTCCACGTCGGCGCTGGCCTCGGCGAACCAGTCCTCGAGGGCCTCGAGGTCGAGCACGGGGGTGTAGGGGCAGTGCTCCTGGGTGTTTCCCGCCACGCTCACGGTCCCCCCTGCGAGCTTCTCGCCCGCGAGGGTCAGGTCCCCGGCGATGTGGCCGCTGCCGTCCAGCAGGTCGCCGCCACCCACCACCGAGCCGTCCACCGAGGCGCCCGCGAGGGCGATGTCCCCAGCGGCCTCGATCCCACCGTTGTTGACGGCGCCGGTGATGCTGACCTCACCCGCGGTCATCAGGGAGAAGGGGACGGGCTCACTGCAGAGATCGTTGAGGCTGAAGTGGGCGAGCCAGACCGAGCCGCCCACGGCAGCCGCGCCTTGGAAGTCGCTCTGGTAGGGGGCCTCGAGCTCCCCGAGGTCCTCGCTCAGCACCACGTTGAGGGACCAGGGATCGAAGGGTGGCTCCCAGTCCTCGTCGCCCGGGTCGTCGCTGGGCTCGTCGATCACGTCGGCCCAGGGAGCCTCTTCTGCGGGCGGCTCCCAGCCGCTGTCCACGGTGTCCTCTTCAGGCGCTTCGGCACCCTCGTTGTCGAGTCGGGGCTGCGCGGTGCAGGCGCACAGGAGCAGAAGGGTGGCGAGGGGGAGGCGGTGCTCGGACATGGCGACTCCGGGGGGCTCGGGCGCACGCGTTGCGCGGATCGAACTGCCCATCGGATCTCCAGAGAGGGCGCTTCAGGGTGAATCTGGGATTTCTTCGCCCTCTTCAGCTACTGCAGGCTCGTCGGGGACCCGGCCCAGGACCCAGGTGTACTCGGTGGTGCGGTGTCCTTGATCGTCCTCGGCGGTGGTGACGACGCGATTGGAGCCCGCCTGGGGTACGAACTCGAAGCTGTCCTGGACCCGGCGGCGGCCGCCGGCGGTGTAGCGGACCTTGTGGCCGTTGACGAAGACCACGGCGTGGGCCACCTCGCGGTCATCGCTGGCCTCGAGGTTCACCCGGGTGGACTCTCCGGCGGTGGCGACCGCCCGGGTGTCGATCTCGAGGACGGGGGCGCGGTGGACCACGCTGCTGCCGTCGAGGCTCACGGGCAGGTCCCAGCGGGCCAATCGGCCCCAGTGCTCGGCGTCGAGGCGAAGGTCGAGGTCCAGGGTGTCACCGTCGAACTCTGGGGCGGTGGTCACGCACAGGTCCAGGCGCATCTCCTTCCCGGCGGGCAGGGAAGGCAGCATGCCCTCACGATCCAGCAGCTCGATGTGGTCGTCCTCGGGGAACTCGAAGCGCGCGCGCACTCCGAGCAGGTCCTCGCGGCCGTGGTTGGTCAGCAGCAGCTCGGCGCGCCAGGCCCGAGCTCCTTCGGGCAGCTCATCCATTTCGTAGGGCAGCAGCTTGGCGGTCACGCCCAGCTGGGGCTCCGGTCGGGCGCGGGTGCGCAGCTCTGTGGTGGTGGACTGAGGGGCCGGGCGCCCCTGGGCCAGGACCTGGACGGTGACATCGTCGATCCGGTCGGGCGCGTCGGCGGGGAGCTTGACCAGCCTTCGTCCTTCGCCGTTGCCGCCAGGCTCGAGGTAGCCGATGGGCAGGGTGACGCGGTTCCAGCTGCGGTTTTGGGACCACAGCTCCACCAGCACACGATGCAGGGGCTCCTGCCCCTGGTTGTCCACCCGGGCTCGCAGGATCACCGACTCGCCCGCCCGCGGGGGGCCGTCGGTCTCGATCCGAACCTGGACTTCGGGTACCTCGCCGGCCCAGGCGTCCAGCATGGGGGCGGGTAGTGGCTGCCAGTCGATGTCGCCCGCCGCGTAGACCTCCTCCAGGCGCGAGTCCTCGTCGGTGCGCTGTTCGGTGAGCACGGCGCGGGCTGCGGCCAAGGCGTCGTCGCGCCGGGGGCCACGGCTGCGCAGCACGATGCGCTCGGCCAGGGCCACCTCGGGATCGTCCCGCTTGCTGACCTCGTCGAGCTCGCGCCAGCCGGGGCGCTCGCGGACGAAGGCCAGGGTGTCCTCGTCCTGGGCGTCGCTGTCGTAGCGGACTCCGTTGGCGTCGAAGACCACCTCGCCCGTGGCGATGTCGGGCTCGAGGCCGGCGTAGGAGACGGAGATGTCGTCCACCAGCAGGTACTCGGCGACGGTGAGCTTGAGGCGGACGTCAGGACGCAGGTTGTAGATCTTCTGGACCGTGCCCTTGCCGTAGGTGCGCTGGCCCACCAGGATGGCTCGCTCGAGCAGGGCCAGATCGCCGGCCAGGATCTCCGAGCCCGAGGCGGTGCGGCCGTCGGTCAGGACCACCAGGGGCACCGGAGGCTCGGTGCCTTCGTCGTCGGCGTCCATCTGCCGGATGAGGTTGGAGACCGGGGCGCCGTTGCGGCCCACGGTGCGCACCAGGCGTCCGTCCACCAGGAACTGGTCGGCGCTGCGGGCTGCCTGGATGAGGGAGCCACCGGTGTTGCCCCGCAGGTCGAGGATCAGGCCCCGCTCGAGGGCACCGAGGCTGGCCAGCTCGGCCAGGGCGCGGCGCAGGTTCTCGACGGTCTGCTCGGAGAAGTGGGCGATGCTGAGGTAGCCCACGCCGCTGGGCAGGATCTCCTGCTCCATGTTGGGGATGGCCACCTCGGCCCGCTCGATGGTGAGGATCAGCTGCCGCTCCCCCCGACGAAGCAGCAGGCGGACGGTGGTGCCCGCGGCGCCGCTGATGCGATCCTTGACATCGTCGACGGTCATGCCGGTGGTGGAGATGTCGTCGATTCGAAGCAGGACGTCGTCGGCTCGGACCCCCGCCAGCTCAGCAGGGCCGCCTTCGAAGACCGAGCGCACCAGGAACTCGCCTTCCTCCAGGCGGTACTGCATGCCGATGCCCGTCAGCTTGCCGCTGATGCGCTCCTCGAAGCGCTCCAGTCGCCGTCCCGCGAGGAGGGCCGAGTGGCGGTCCAGCCGCTCGGTGGCCCCGCGCAGGATCTGCACGTCGAGCTTCATGTCGGGCCGGATGGGCCATCCAGCGCCGGCCACCGCGGTCTCGAGAGACGCCATGGCGCGGGGTAGGTCGTCCAGACCACCAACCTCGATCGTGGCGAAGGGCTCGTCCTCACCGTGGCGAAGGATCACGCTGTTGCCGTCCACCTCGGCCATGAGCCACTCGATGCGGTCGGTGAGCTGCTCGGTGGCGCCCTCGAGCAGTGCTTCAGCGGTGATGGTCTCCGGGTATAGGTAGCGGTCCTGGATCAGGCGGATGCCCGAGGCGTACAGCTCCTCGTCCACTCCGGAGTCCGCGATCGCCAGCGGCGCGAGCGTGACGCCCGCCAGGATCAGGGCTGCGGCGATGAAGCTCGATCGCACGGGCTACGCTCGGGGAGAGAGGGGGGACGAGGCTCGGACCCCTCGAGAAGCTGTGGGCTTCCGCTGTGTCCGAGCACCGCTCACAATAACTGCCGTGTCCGTTGCTGGCAGGATGCGCTAGGATCGCTGCTCTCTTCCTTGGAGGTTTCCATGGACCGGTCCCGGATCCTGGCCCTGCTCGATGCCCTGCAGCAGGGCTCCCTCGGCCCGGATGAGGCCCTCGCCCAGCTCGAAGAGGCCGCTTCGGCTCCCCCCTCGGGTCTGGACTTCGCCCACCTGGATGTCGAGCGGGTTCGGCGCACCGGCCTGCCGGAGTTCGTCTTCGGCCAGGGCAAGACCGCCGAGCAGATCGTGCTGCTGATGCGGAGCCTGCACGAGGCGGGCCAGGTAGCCGTGTCCACCCGGGTGGCCGCCGACAAGGCCGCGCACGTGGTGGAAGAGCTGCCCGGGGTGGTGCACCACCCCATCGCGCGGATCCTGGTCCTGCCCGCATCGGGAGAGCCAGCGCCGGTGGAGACCCTGGGCAGCGTGGCCGTGGTCTGCGCCGGCACCAGTGATCTACCGGTGGCCGAGGAGGCCGCGGTGGTGCTCGAGGCGCTGGGCCACCCTGTGCAGCGGATCCGGGACGTGGGCGTGGCTGGCATCCACCGGCTGATGGGGCACCGCCAGGCCCTCCGCGAGGCCCGGGCCGTGATCGTCGTGGCCGGCATGGAGGGTGCCCTGCCCTCGGTGGTGGCAGGGCTGGTGGGCCGGCCCGTCATCGGGGTGCCCACCTCGGTGGGCTACGGCGTAGCATTCGGGGGCGTCGCCGCCATGCTGGGCATGCTCAACAGCTGCGCCCCTGGCGTGTCCGTGGTCAATATCGACAACGGCTTCGGTGCGGCCTGTCAGGCTGCCCTCATCAACCGGCGGTGAACTCCATGGCGCGAGTGCTCTACCTCGATCTCCAGGCCGGCATCGCTGGCGACATGCTCGTGGCAGCCCTGCTCGACCTCGGCGCGGATCTCGACCTTCTCTCCAACGGGCTGGACGCCCTGGGCTTCGGTCCCCTGCCCGTGCGCCGCGAGCGGGTGATGCGCGGGGCCTTCGCCGCCACCCGCTTCTTGGTCGAGCCCCCGGGGCCCGACACGCCACACCGCGCCCACGCCGACATCGTGGAGATCCTCCAGGCCGCTCCTCTGGCCCCGCGGGTGCGCGCTCGGGCCCTGTCGGTCTTCGACAAGCTGGCCACCGCCGAGGGCCGGCTCCACGGCGTGCCTGTGGAGCAGGTGCACTTCCATGAGGTGGGCGCCGTGGACTCCATCGCCGATGTGGTGGGCGCGTGCCTGGCCCTCGAGCAGCTGGCCGTCGAGCGCATCGTGGCTGGAACGCCCCCCCTGGGTCACGGCGCGATCCGGACCGCCCACGGGCGGATGCCCTTGCCGGCGACCCTGGCCCTGCTCGAAGGCTGGCCTGTGCGTCCAGCCCCTGGTCCTGGTGAGTGGGTCACCCCCACCGGCGCCGCGGTGCTGGCGGCCCTGGCCGAGCCCGGTCCCCTGCCCGGCATGGTGCTGCAGGGCGTGGGTCACGGCGCAGGCACACGCGACGGCGGTCCTGTGGCCAACGTGCTGCGGGCCATCCTCGGCGAGCCGGCCGTGGCCCCTCTGACCGGCGATCGGATCGCGGTGATCGAAGCCAGCATCGACGACATGCCAGGGGAGTGGCTGCCCCCCCTGCGGGACGCCCTGTTTCGTGCCGGGGCCCTGGATCTCACCACCACCCCCAGCCTGGGCAAGAAGGGTCGCCCGGCCCTGACGCTGCGCGCCATAGCGCCCCCGGGGCTGGCGGAGGCGGTGGGCGCGGCCCTGCTGTCCCACTCCACCACCATTGGGGTGCGCTGGCGCTCAGAGGATCGCTGGGTGCTGCCGCGGCGCCTGGAGACGGTCCAGACCCCTTACGGATCGGTGCGTGTCAAGGTCGTGCAGCCCCCGGACCAGCCTGAGCGCCCTGCGCCGGAGCACGAGGACTGCGCCTCCCTGGCCCTCGAGGCCGGTGTGAGCGTCGCCGAGGTCCATCGGGCCGCCTTGGCAGCCTGGCGACGTCCATGACCCGGCGCATCAACCGGATCGCGACCCCTCCGTGCAGCGCCGGTTAGTGGGGGAAGGCCTCTCCACCCCGCACCTCGCCCGTAGCTCCGGAAGCCCATGGCCCGCATCGCCGTCATCGACCTGGACCCTGCCAACACGGACTGGTTCCAGCTGCTGGCCAGCGCCGGTCTCGAGGTCGAGCTGGTGGTGGAGCCCGCCGAGATCTCCTCCCAGGCCCAGCTGGTGCTGGTCCATGCCGGCTCTCGGGTGTCCGCCGCCGAGGAGACCTGCTGGCAGCTGCGGGACATCCTCCCGAGCCTGCCGGTGGTCACGGCCTCGCCGGGTACCTACGCGAGCGAGGGTGCCCGCCTGATCACAGCGGGTGCACGCGACCACGTGCGCCTGCCCGCCCATCCCCAGGACCTTCGCTTTCGCATCGAGGCCCACCTCTCCTACGCTCGGGATCAGCTGAGTGGGCCACCGCGCACCGAGCTGCAGGACGGCGAGAACAGTGGCCCGGCACCGCTCCAGGACATCCTCTCCACCCTGGTCTACTCCCTGTCCCATCCGGTGTTGGCCCTGGATCGGAACGGGCGACTGCTGTTGTTCAACCCCGCAGCCGAGCGCTTGCTCGGCTGCTCTCGCCAGGCGGCATTGCAGGATCACGTGGTGGGGGACTTCTTCGCCGACCCCAGCGAGGTGGCTCGCCTCGAGCGCTCGCTGGCCTCCCGCAAGCCCGGTGAGGCCTACAGCAGCGATCTAAGGGTCCGCACCCTCATCGGCGAGCAGGTCCCGGTTCGTTTCTATGGAGCCGCCGTGCGTGGACCCAAGGGCCGGGTGGTGGCCTTCGTCGCCCTGCTCCAGGACATGCGAGAGCTCAACACCATGAGCCAGCGCCTCGAGGAGACCACCCGCCAGCTCATCGAGACCGAGGTGCGGGCCAAGGAAGCCATCGGTGGCCGCAACATGGCCCACGAGCTCAACCAGCCCCTGACGGTGGCCATGGGCTCCATCGAGCTGCTCACCACCCGGGGTGACATCCCCGAGGAAGTCCTCCAGCGGCTCGAGCGTACCTACGATCAACTGCGCCGCATGGCCGACCTCGTGCGTGAGCTGCCCTACGAGCGGCACTCGAAGGTCGCAGCTCCCCCCATCTCCAATCCCAACTCCTGAACCGGGAGAAGCCCCCCATGTTCGGCACCATCCTGATCGGCGTGGCCTTGGACGCTCGCGATGACTTTCTGCTCGACACCTGCGCCTCCATCGCAGGGCCACTGGGCGCCGAGCGGGTCGTGCTCGCCCACGTGCGCCGGCACGACCACCTGCCCGCCGAGCTGATGGGAGAGTTGGTGCCCCACCCGGGCACCGACGCCCACACCAGGTTGCACGCCCTCGCCGACCGGCTGCGTGAGCGGCTCTCTGGGGTAGACGTGATCGACCTGTACGCCGTGGGCAGCCCCTCCCACCAGATCCTCGAGATCGCCGAGGTCGAGGGTGCCGACCTGCTGCTGCTCGGTCGCTTCTCCGAGCCCGCCGCCTCTCCCGACAAGGGCGTCGAGGGCCGCGACATCCTGCGCCACTCCGCCTGCACCACCCTGGTGGTCCCCGAGGGCTCCCCGCCCAGCCTCGGCCACGCCGTGGTGGGCGTGGACTTCTCCAGCTGCTCCACCCATGCGCTCTCCACCGCCGCGGCCCTGTACCAGCGGGTCACCCCGGTGTTCTCCTACCACCTGGCGGCCGGTCTCGCCTACGGTGGCATGACCCACGAAGCCTCCCGGGCCAAGCTCGAGCAGACCGCCCTCGAGCACTACCGCGAGCGGGTCCTGCCCCACCTGTCGGCCGACGCCGGCGTGGGGCCTCTGCGGATCGTGGAGTGCGAGAAGGCCAGCGAAGCCCTGCTGCAGGTCGCCGCTGAGTGCCAGGCCGACGGCGTCGCCACCGGTGGCCACGGCCGCACTCGCCTCGCCGCAGTGCTGCTCGGAAGCACCGCAGAGCGCATCGCCTGGCGCTCGCCCTTGCCTGTACTCGTGGTTCGAGACAAGGCGGAGCGGCTGGGTCTGCTGGCCTCGTTGGTCCAGAGGTAGGAATCAGCGGGCGGGGTCACCGCGTTAACAAGGGCTGGTCCTCGGGCCCCTGAGGGGTGCGTGGACGTTCCCGGAGCCCCCATGTCCCGTGTGCACCCTGGTCTCTTCCCCCTGCTCGCGCTGCTGGCTGCGTTGTTGGGCTCTTTGCCCGCCCAGGCCACCAAGGTGGGCTGGCACTATAGCCCCTGCCCCCTGGACGGCACCCAGTCCAAGGTCTACGAGCTCTACTCCCAGAACAGCCACGGCGGCTACGACAGCGATCTGTGCGCCTACTCGTCCCAGGGCCAGTGGCGGACCTACGCCATCGCCACCTGCCCCGAGGACCTGCTCACACTGTACGCAGCCGACTTCGACAAGGTGCCTGACGAGCAGGATCTTCTGGCCCTGAAGGCCGAGGCCGAGAAGGTCCACGCGGATCATCCGAACCCCGACGCTCTCGAGGTCTGGGATCGCTACGCCATCGCGGCGCGCTTCTACCGCGTGATGGGCAAGGATCACGCCTTCGTCGGTGAGCTGTACCATCAGGCCAGCTGGGTGGCTCGCGACGGCATCGTGGGTGTGTTCCTGGGGCTCGAGGGCCCCGCTGCTGCCAAGCAGATGCTCGAGCAGGGCGAGGCCGAGCTGGTCAAGGAGCTGGAGCCCGATCAGCGTCGCAAGCTGCTGCACAACCTGGCACGGATCGCCCACCGCTACGGTGACGGAGCCCTGCGGGACCACTACCTGGAGCAGCTCGAGGCCCAGCCGGGGCTCACCCAGGCAGAGCGCGACACCATCGTCCGCATGCGTCGCCTGGCCCACGAGGTCGAGCCCCGCTTCCAGGATCTGGCCATCGAGGCCTACCTCGAGCACCTACGTCAACCGGAGATCGGGCGGACCGAACTGATCCGCGTGACCTACCTGGTGGCGGACCTCCTGCGACGTCGAGATCGGCTGGTCGAGGCCGTCCCGATGTACAGCCTGGTCGCCACGTCCGAAGACGCTCCGCAGCAGCTACGGGAGCTGGCCCTGTTCCTGGCCTCGGAGATCGTCGACGAGGCGCGTTCGCGGGACGACTCCCAGCGGCAGTAGTCGAGCGACCGGACCTAGTGGGGGTAGGCCTGCTTGGGGGCCTTGAGGTTGCCGCTGGGGCCGACGCCGGGGACCACGGTGGCCTGCTGAGCCTGCTGGGCTTCAGGGGTGGCGCGGGTCTGGGCGGTCAGGGGCACGTTGCTGCCCTGGGTCCCACAGGGGGTCCCGGCCAGAGCGGTGGCGGGCAGGGCGAGGGCGAGGGCGATGAACAGGAACCGCATGATGCCTCCATGCCGAAGCGCGGGCGGTGATAACTCGAGCCATAGACTGTGCAACCATCGTGCCAAGCGGACGGCCACGGATCGAGGCCCCGATTCGGGCGGTGGTGATCGAGATCGGGTACCCAGGGTGTGGTGGCTGCACCCCGCTGCGACATCGGATCCCCGCGGGGGCGACCCTAGACGTTCGAGTGGGGATTGCGGATCCTGACCAGGCGCAGCCCGGCGATGAGCTCGTCCAAGCCGTGCTCCATGGTGACAGCGGTGCGGTAGCCGGTGTTGCGGATGCGCTCGTAGGACACTGCGTAGTTGCGCTTGTCCAGGTCCGAGCCGATGTCGGCGAAGTACAGCAGGTAGTCCAGCCGGTCCTTGAGCATCCCGGTGATGTCTTCCTTGGTGAAGTTCATCGAGTCGTCGCCCACGTTGTAGGTCGTGTCCTTCATGGCCTCGAAGTTGGCCAGGGTGTGCAGGAAGGCGCGGGCCATGTCCTGCACGTGGATGAAGGTGCGGCGGAAGTGGCGCTCGTAGACCAGCAGGTAGCGACGCACCAGGGCCTGGTGGGTGAAGTCGTTGATCATCAGGTCGAGCCGCAGCCGTGGGGCGAGGCCGAAGGCGGTGGCGAAGCGGAAGGAGACGGTGTTGGGCC
>CAZHIK010000212.1:0-11074 GCA_964532635.1 uncultured Enterobacterales bacterium | reverse complement strand
GATCACCTGCCGCGTTGTTCACCGGATTCAGGCGGGTTGGGGGGAGCGTCTACAGGCGGGTGACGGGCGCTCGTCGATCGTTCATGTCGCCGTGGCAGGCGATGCACAGCTCCATGGGTTGCTCCCCCACCCTCAGAAAGACCGCCTCGGCGCAGGTGCGGCCCGAACCGCCGTGGCTGTGGGCGGTGTGGCAGCTGCGGCAGGCCAGGCGCCCATCCACCAGGGGAATGGCGGGATCGATCTCCATGCCCTCGGGAGGCTCGACGTCGGAGCGGTGGCCGTGCTCGAGCCACACAGGGCGCCTCGAGTCCTCCACCGACCCATCGTGGCAGGAGAAGCAGGCTTCTTCACGGCTCGCCGGGGGCTGATCCGGGTGGACCGGTGGCACCAGGGCGATAGCCGTGGGCAGGCCCTGGGCCAGCATGGGCATCAGCTCCATGTGGCAGGTGGTGCAGTCCTTGGGCTTGGAGTCCAGGATGGGGCGCGCCGGGGCGCTGGGTCGTCGTCCGGTGGTGACTGTCACCGGCGTGGCGATGACCCGGTTGTGGGTGGGCTCGACCACCCAGAGCCGATCAGCCTGCCAGGCCACGCCGGAGGGGCTGTCGAGCCTGAGGACCGAGCCGTCGCCCTGGCGGACCACGTCCACCACGGAGCCGGTGCCGTTGAAGACCTGGACCACGCCGAGATCCCCGTCCGAGATCCAGATGCGCTCGCCGTCGTCCACGGTCACCCCCTTGGGGCGGTACAGCTCGCCCAGTTCCACGCCGTAGCTGCCCAGATCGGCACGGGGCTTGAGGCGGGGGCTGACCCCCTGGACCCTGCCGTTGAGCACGTCCGAGAAGTAAGCGTTGCCGCGCTGATCGGTGGTGATCAGCCAGGGGTGGTCGGCCTGACCCAGGGCCTGGCCGCGCTCGCCGTACACCTGAACCTCGTCGGTGGTCAGGTCGAAGACCAGCAGGCGGTGGCCTTCGTTGTCCACCACCCAGGCCCGTTGTGCGTCGATGTCCACCGCCACGTCGGTGAGCTGGACCCGGCCCAGCTCGGGTGGCGGCTCCAGCACCCGCGCCAGCGAGCCGTCGGGCGCGCGGGCGAGCACTGCGCCGGTGGCCGCGTCGGCGATCCAGAGTCGGCCTCGATCGTCCACGTCCAGTCCCATCGGGTTCGACAGGGGGCGATCCCCCACCGAGCGGATGGGTTCGAGCCAGCTGCCGTCCGGGCGGAAGCCCGCCACCCGGTGGTTGACGCCGTCGGCCACCCAGGCGGTGCCATCGGGAGCCACCGCTACGTCTGTGGGAAGGAAGAGCCCATCACCAGGCGGGCCGGTCAACACGGTGATCTCGCCGGCGGTGACCGAGGGGCCCGGGGGGCCGGCCAGCCCTACGGGTGCCAACAGCAGCAGCAGGGCTGCGGTGCCGAGGTTCCAGGATCGGTCAGTCCTGGACATCGCGCCCCCCCAGGAAGGTGGGCAGGAAGAAGCTCTCGCCCTCCTCGATGTTCAGGGCCTGTCGGATGACGGCGTTGGACTCGAGATCTCGCACCCTGCTGGGCGCGTAGCCCAGCTCGGAGAAGGTGATCACCGTGTCGTCCAGGGCATGGCAGGGGGTGCAGAGGATCCCTTCGTCGGAGATGTCGGCGTGGACCGCGTCGATCAGGTCTCGCTCCTCGGTCTCGAGCAGGCCGCCTTCGGCGGCCAGCAGGCGCGCGGTGGCCTGCATCGCGGCGTCGGTGGGCTCGACGGACCGGCCGTGGGGATCGAGACGACCGAGCTTGGCGCCGTACTCGCCGTGCACGTGCAGGGGCAGTCCAAGGGCGATCTCTTCGAGCAGCCGCTCCCAGGTGCGGCTGTCTGGGTGGGTGGTCTCGAGCTCGAGCATCCAGCGCTCGAGCTCGTGCTCGCCGTCGGACTCCCGCACCGCCTGCTCGAGCAGGCGGTGCAGCGTGCTGTGGGCAACCTCGCGGTCGCCGTAGCCGTCTCGGAGCAGGCGCTCGAGCTCGGTGGTCAGGCGCAACACCGCGGGGGGATCCCGTCGCGCGCGATCCTGGAGATCCAGCCAGTCGATGTCGCCGGAGTTGTCCGCCTCCACGTGGCAAACCTGACAGTCCACGAAGGTGGTGTGCATGTTGAGGAACGCGCGGGTCTCGATGCGCTCGGCGTGGGGCAGCGCGCTGTGGCAGCCGGCCACGGTGCAGCTGTTGGTCGAGTCGGGGATGTACCAGTCCGGGATCTTGTGGAAGTGGGCCAGCGGGCCGCGCATCAGGTGGTCGGCCTCGGCGTCATCAGCGTGGTGCTCTGTCGCGTGGGCGTCGGCGACCAGCATCGAGGCGTCGAGCACCTTGGGGATCTCCCGGATCTCGGCGGGGGCGGCCGGGCGGGTCAGCAGCATCTCGCCCAGGAAGGTGATCGAGGTGACCCCGACGATGGCGACCACCACCAGCAGCGCCAGGCTGTAGCTCCGACGCAGGAAGCCCTTGACGAAGCCGAACGGGGTGAGCTTGTCGTGCTCGTCCTCGACGGGCACGGTGATGTGCAGCACCCGCGCGATCTCGAGCAGCTCGCCCAGGTGGCCCTCGGCGATGCGCTCGGGCGGAGCGTCGCCGCTCAGGGTGCCCAGGGACAGGGGGAACACCGTGGGGGCCAGGATCACCGCGAACATGTGGACCACGGCGATGTAGATGAAGGCCAGGTAGGCCTCGTCGGAGTGCACGATGAAGGCGAAGTTCATCACCCAGCCGGGCAGCCACTCCGCGGCCATGGGGCCGATCCACAGGGCGACGCCGGAGAAGCCGATGATGCCCATGCCCCAGAAGACGGCCATGTACTCGAACTTCTCCGAGAACTCGAAGTGGTCGTGGTGCGGGCGCTCCTTGCGCAGGAACAGCAGGTGCAGGAATAGCTGCACGAACTCCTTGATGTCCCTCGGCGTGATCATCATGGGGAAGTTCATGACCAGCATGAACAGGGCGAGGAGCTTGTCCTTCAGGGGCTCGATGGCCAGGGCGTCCAGCAGCTTGGGCCAGCCCTTCACCGCGATGTAGCCGAGGTGGTAGAAGAACGCGACGCAGAGGATCACGCCCGAGATGCGGTGCAGCGCCCGGGCGAAACTCAGGCCCCCCATCACGTCAATGAGCTCGGCCGCCCAGGCCGCCTCGGCGAACTTGATGGGCATGCCGGTCAGCACCAGCGCGATGAAGAAGATGGCCAGCACCCAGTGCTGGAAGCGCTCGTGCACGCTCATGCGGGTGAGCCACTCGCGGCCCTCGGGATCGGCCATCACCGCCTTGGCCAGGCGGACGAGCCGGTGGTGCTCGGCGCTGAGGGGGCGGAACGCAGCGTTGAACAGCTCGAGGATGATGAGGAAGAAGTACAGCGACATCACGCCGGCGGTCAGCAGGATGAAGAACGCCGCGACGTAGAACTCGATGGTCCGTGCGCCGGGATCGATCTCCAGGTGGACCGCGGCGGAGCTCAAGCCGGGGGCGGAGGCCGGGTGGCAGTCCGCGGTGCGGCAGGTGTCGCCGATGCGGGTCTCATGGGTGGAGCTGTGGGGCTCCTCGTCTGCCAGCATCATGTGCACGTTGCCCGACTCGTGGGCGTGGCAGTCCACGCAGGTGGCTGTCTCCTGGCTGCCGAGCAGGGTGGCCTTGCCGTGGAAGCTGTGCAGGTAGGAGGCCACCGCGTCGTGGCTCTCCATCTGATCCACCAGCGCGCGATCCGAGTGGCACACCGCGCAGACCTGCGCCTGCTGTACCACGGGTCGGGTGGGTTGCATGCGGCTGGTGACGTGCTGCAGGTAGTAGTCGACCTGAACGGGCAGATCATCGCCGTGGCAGGTGTCGCAGCGGGCGGTGGCGTCGAAGCCGCGGTGGCTGCGGTGGATGATGGAAGGCTCGCGGAAGACCGGCTGATCGTGGCAGAACAGGCAGTCCGACTGCCCCTCGCGTAGCAGGGGGATCTCGAAGTCCAGCTCCGCCAGCTTCTCGCTGGCGTGGGCCGAGCGGTCCAGGGTCTCGGCTACGGGCCTGTGGGAGAACTCCAGCTCGACCCCGCTCTCGGGCACGATGTGGCAGGTCCGGGTGCAGTCGACCTTGGTCTGGGGATCGTGAGGGATCTCCTCGTATTCCTCGGCTTCGTGGCAGGCTGTGCAGCGCAGGCGCGAGTGGGGGCCCTGGCGCTTCGCGTAGTACTCGGCGCTGCAGAAGAACAGGCGCAGCTCGCCGGTCTCGTCGTCCAGGCGGCTGAGCCCGCGGAACTTGTGGCAGGACAGGCAGTTCTCGGGATCGATGCCGTCCGCGAGGTAGCTCGCGTCGGGATCGCGCAGCTCCTCGTCCTCCACCGTTTCGGCCCCGGAGTGGGGCTCCTCGGGAGCGGTTTCCTGTGAGAACCCACTGCCAGGAAACAATAGAGCGATCAACAACAGGGCAAGGAGTGCCGTGCAGTGGATTATCTTCACAGAAGACTCCTGGCGAGCGGGGGTTCGAAGGCGTCGATGCAGACAGAGCCAACCGCATTCTACCATGAAGTGAAAACATCGCCCTCCATCTTGAGGCTGAAACAGCGTGTTTCAGAAGAAAAACAGGACCTGGATCATGGGGCGCGAGCAAGTCGAATCGATGCGATAAAGGCCATGATACAACTATGATGAACCGCTGCGGCGATCCCCTTGGGCCGGCCAATGCAAATACCTGTCGAAACAACTCCCGGTGTCTCTTTGCTGTCTCTCAGGATTGCATTGGCTGTGATGGTATTGCTTCCCGGTTCGTCGGTGGCGGGTCACCTCACCGGGGAGCTCCCTCGTGAGGTCTGCCGCAGCGGGGTCGGGGCCATCGCCGAGGACGTCGAGCTGGTCTCGTGCATGGACTGCCACGAAGCCCACGGGGCCATGCGATCCGCGTTGCTCGCGCCCCGGGCGCGCGCTTCGACCGTCTGCCTCGACTGCCACGCCGGGGTGGATCCCCAACGCCGCACCCGGAGCCATCCCGTGGGAGAGGCGCTCGACGACGGGGCCGTGGTGCTCGCCCTGCGGAGCCAGGGCGCGCTGTTGGGAGAAGGTGGCACGGTGGAGTGCTTGAGCTGCCATCGCATCCACGGTGATCTCGAGGACTCCGCCTTCGAGCCGACCCGCGTCGCCCAGCGACGCTGCCTCCTCTGCCACGACGATCGGGACACCATGCTCTCCGGGCCCCACGGCATGGTTGATCTGGTTGGGCCCGCAGGCTCCGCGTGCCTCGAGTGCCACACCCTCCACGGAGCGGTGGGCCCCTCCCTCGGTCTGTTCGGTGGGGACCTGCTGGATCCAAACGGCTGCTTGTCCTGCCACGACGGTGGTCGCCCCAGCGTGAGGTCCAGCATCGACCCGGATGTCGGCCACCCCCTCTTCGAGCCCAACCCGGCGCCTGAGAGCCTGCCGTCCACCGGGCGCGATGGCGCCCTCGAGCTCGGGCTCGAGGGAGACATGGGCTGCGTCACCTGTCACGACACCCACGCGCCCGCCAGTGAAGACAACCCGTTCATGCTGCGCCTGCCCGGCGGTGACGCCGAAGGCTGCATCGCCTGCCACGACGAGTTGCTTCCGGCCCTGGGCTCGGACCACGATCTCCGCGGCGGCGAGGTCGCGGCGGACGGCGAACTGCTCGACGCCATGGCCTTCGAGGGCTTCTGTGTCGCCTGCCACGAGGTGCATGGGGAGCGGGTGCGCCCCGGTTGGGATGGCCTCGCCGATCCCAGCCTGGATGTCGGCCCCGCTACCTGGTCATGTCTGGGGTGTCACCAGCTGGACAACGAGCTGGGCGCCACGGAGATCAGCGAGTTCCAACACCCCACGGATCTGCTGCTCACCACCGCCAACCTGCCCTGGGCCAACACCGGCGAGCTCCCCCTGTACGACATGGACGGCGTGCCGACCGACGACAACGAGATCGGCCGCATCGCGTGTCTGACCTGCCACGATCCCCACATCTGGAGCCCCAAGGGTGGTGACGCGGCCTCCCCCGGCGACGGCGACGTGCGTTCGAGCTTCCTGCGCGACGACTGGAAGGGGTTCTGTGCTGGCTGCCACGGCGAAGAGTCCATCGAGCGCTACCGCGACTTCCATGACCCCGAGTTCCGGGCGGAGTGTGAGGCCCGGCGCGAGCGCCGTGACTGGAACCTCTACCAGGACGAGTAGCCCTAGGGGTGGCAGACCACGCAGCTGTCGGGATCGGGGAAGCCCTGGTCGGAGTGCAGGTTGTGGTGGCACTCGCCGCAGGGGGTGCTGTTGGTGTGCCCGCCCGGTGCGCCGTTGGTGCCGTGGCAGGCCACGCACTCGTAGGGATCCTGATCGTTGTTGTGCGTGGCGGCGGTGTCGTGACAGTCCCAGCAGGCCGGGCCTCTCCAGCCGCTGTGGGCGTCGGTGAGCTCGGTGCTGGCGGTGGTGTCGGGTGCTGTGTCGTCGGGGGGCGCGGTGTCATCCTTGACGGTGTCGCCGCAGGCGATGGCGAGCCCGAGCGCGAGGGCCGCGGCCAGGATGGGAATGCTGGTCTTCATGATCTCCTCCATGGGCCACGAGGGTAGTGAACGGGGAGCGGGCCTGTCAAACACCCCATGGTGGGGCTCGCACGTGATGCGAAGATGCCCGGGGAGGCCATGGAGGGCGCCTCCCCGGGCGGTGCGACCGCGCAGGAGGAGAAGTCTACTTCGGTCGCACGGATTCTAGGGTCATGCCAGCCAGTTCGCGAAGACGGGGACGGGAGGGTGTGGATGCGAGTGAGCCCGGGTGTCCGTGGTGGGGCACCCGGGCTCTCTGTCAGCCGGCTGGCGCTAGCGGTCGTGGTAGCCGACCGCCATGTCCTCGAGCTCTTCGTCGGTGTAGACGTTCCAGTCGCCTTCCTCCGAGTGGCAGCTCTTGCAGGAGAAGTCCAGGGTGTTGTAGGGCATCATGTCGTCGCCGTCGCCGTTGAACTGCTCGGCGTCGGGGTCGGTGTTGATGCCGAACAGGTGGGTGCGGACGTCACCGACGTAGGTGCCAGCGGCCGCGGCCGACTTGGTGGCCATCGGCATGTGGCAGTCCTCGCAGGAGACGAAGGCCTCCATGGTCTCGGACTTCTGGTGGGCCGCCTCCTGGTAGTGGCAGTCCACGCAGAAGGCGCCGATGCTCTGGTCGGGGTTGTAGTCCTCGTCGGCCCAGTGGGCGCTGGAGTGTGGATCGTGGCAGTCCACGCAGTTCATGGAGTGCTTGGTGGAGTGGTACAGCTCGTTCCACTGCTGGTGGTGCTTGCCGTAGCCGCTCGAGGCGGGGATCACGTCCTCGGAGGTGCGGTAGTGGCAGCTGCCGCAGCCATCGGCGGAGCGGTCGATCTCCAGGTGGACGTCGTAGGGGTTCTCCACGTGCTCGGAGCCCTCGCCGTGGCACTCCTCGCAGTGCACGCCGCCGGCTTCCCAGGTGCCGACCAGGCCGGGCATGTCGTACATGTTGCCCTCGGGCCGGTAGCCGGAGGTGTGGCAGGTGCCGCAGTCGTAGGGCTTGGTGCCGGGATCGTAGTTGGTGCTGTAGGAGACCCAGCTGTCGTCGATGATGTTGAACTGGACGGCCTCGCCCGTGATGATGTAGCCGTCGTTGTCGATGAAGCGCTGCTTCCAGCCCCAGCCGCCGATGACGAAGGAGATGTCGCTCCACTCGTAGCCATCGGGGGGTTCGGGGGCGTAGTGGCCGAAGTCGCCCGTGAAGTCGGACTCCCACGCGGGGATGGGCTGCTCACCGCCGGTCTCCACCAGCTTGTAGGGGTGGCCGGAGCGGATGAACTTCTGGTACTGCTCGTCGTGGCACTCGGCGCAGGCCTCGGAGCCGACCCAGGTGGGGAAGTCATCGCCTGTGTCGCTGGCCTGGCAGTCCATGATGTTGACCTCGCCGTCACCGTTGGTGTCCTCGGTGTCCAGGTCGGCCTCGCCGTCCTCGTCCAGGTCCCAGCAGCTGGACCCTCGCACGCCGTCGTCGCCGTCGTCGCCGTCGATGCCGTCTGCGCCGTCCGCGCCCGGGGCGCCGTCCGCGCCGGCGGGGCCTTCGCAGGCGGGCAGGGTGCAGAGCAAGCCGCCGAAGACGAGGGTGATGGTGATGAGCTTGGTGGTGGCCACAGTCATTGCTGGCTCCTGGTGGGGTGTGGGTGGAACGATTCGTTTCATTGAGAAAGCAAGAGCCGTGCCAGCTTTGGGGTTGGGGTATGGCCTTGGGTCGGCGTCGGATACCACTCGTAGAACTGTCGCTTTCCGTAGGATTCTGGGCGCCGCATGGGAGGGTCGTTGGTGTCGGGTTTCCGGCTATGACGGGGAGCCGTCATCGGAGAGGCGGCTTGTCGGCGGATACCCGTCACGACCGGTCGGCGTCGCGGTCAGCGCGGCTGGCGCTCTGGTCCCCACGCGAGAGCGCCCGGAGAGGCCATGGAGGGTGCCTCTCCGGGCGGTGCGACCTCGCAGGAGGAGAAGTCTACTTCGGTCGCACGGTCTCGGAGGCGTCGTCGCCGAGCAGCGTCATCGAGTCGATGGTCAGCTGGGCGGCGTAGTCGAAGTTGTGGGCCCACGCGCCGCGGTCACGGGAGATGGTCTGGTAGTTGTAGGAGGCCTGCAGCAGCGGGCCGGTCCAGATCTCGTAGACGTTCGACAGCTCGCTCTCCTGGCTGTTGCACAGGCCGTCGCCGTCGAGGTCCTTCATCCAGTGGGGATAGCGGCCAGGGTGGAAGCAGATGGGGGTGCCGGTGGCCGCCGCGGTCTCGCGGATGCTGGTCAACAGCTTGGCCAGCAGGCCGTCCAGCTCCGCCGCGAGGGGCTCCGTGCTGTCTCCGTCGCCGTCGTGGTCCGGCCGCTGTGCACCCCTGATCTCGGAGGAGCGCTCGAGTGTGCCGTGGCAGGGAGCGCAGGTGGCGGGCTCGGGGCGCCAGTCCATGCTGTCCAGGTCCAACCCTCCCTCGAGGTCGGGGGCGTGGCAGCTCCGGCAGTCGGTGCCGCCTTCGTGGGCTGGAGGGCCGGCGTAGGTCTTGCCGGCGATGCGGTCCCCCGCGCTGCCGGCTCGCCCGGCCTGCATCTGGGCAGCGGCCTCTCGGATCTCCTCCAGCTCGATGTCAGTGGGGGGCTCCGCTGATGTCGGGACGTTCGCTCGGGCGCACGCCCCAAGCGGTGGGAGCAGCAGGGCCAGCAGCAGGACCGCCGAGACAGCGTACGGGCGAGGGGACACGGGCGCTCCGGAAGGCGGGGGCCAGACTTTCTGGCAAGAATCATGCCGCCATGCGGTGTGCGTTCTGTGGAATAACGAACGGGTGAAACACGGTTTTCGCGGGCTCGTGGCCTCGGCACGGCTTCCTTGACGACAGGGGTGTTGGGAATTCGTCGTCGGCTGACGGGGACCCGTCAGCCGGTTCAGTCGTGGTAGCCCACGGCCTCCTCGAGCAGCTCCGCGTCGCTGTAGACCGTCCAGCCGCCTTCCTCGCTGTGGCAGGAGCGGCATGCGAAGTCCATGGACACCCAGGGATTGGCGGTGTCGCTGTCGGTCTGGCTCTCCTCGAGATCGGTGTTGATGGCGAACAGGTGGGTGGGGTGGTCGCCCTGGAAGGCGTGGTCACCTTCGGCCACCAGCACGGCGTCGGGCATGTGGCAGCCGGTGCAGCCGGCGAAGTTGGACATCACGGTGGAGCCCTGGTTGGCGGCTTGTTGGAAGTGGCAGGACTCGCACTCGACCACGATGCCACCGTCGGGATTGTGCTGGCTGTGGTCGTAGTGGGCCGAGCCGTGGGGGGCGTGACAGTCGGCGCAGTCCATCACGTGCTTCTTGCCGTGGAACAGCTCGCTCCACTGCTGGGCGTCGTGCACGTAGCCGTCCCGGGCCTCGAGCGTGCCCACCTCGTCCCGCACGTGACACTCGCCGCACAGCTCCGCCGAGCGGTCCACGGGTAGCGGCACCATGTAGGGATCGTCGGCATGCTGGCTGCCGTTGCCGTGACAGCGCTCGCACTGCACTCCCTCGGCCTGCCAGGTACCCACGGCGCCGGCCAGATCGTCCTGGTTGCCCTCGGGGCGATAGCCGGTCGTGTGGCAGCGGGCGCAGTCGAAGGCCAGGGTGCCCGGCTCGTAGTCGGTCTCGTAGTCGACCCAGTCGTCGTGCTGCTGGCCCCAGGCCGTGTCTTCGCCGGTGATGACCCAGCCGTCGGCGTCCACGAACACCTGCTTGCGGGCCCAGCCACCGATGACGTAGCTGATGTCGCTCCAGTCGTAGCCGGCGGGCGGCTCGCCGCTGTAGGAGCCGAAGCTGCCCAGGCCGTCCCAGGGCTCGCTGGGTTGCGCGCCGCCGGTGGCCAGCAGGGCGTTGCCCATCCCGGAGCGCAGCCAGGCCTGATACTGCTCGTCGTGGCAGTCGGCGCAGGTCTCGGCGCCCACCATGCTCGGTGGCGCCCAGTCCTCGCCGTCCTCGCCGTCGCTGCCGTCAGCGCCCATCGCTTGGCAGTCGTAGACGTCCACCGCGCCGTCGCCGTTGAGGTCCTCGCTGTCGGGATCGGCCTCGCCGTTACCGTTCAGATCCCAGCAGGCGCTGCCCGTCTCGCCCTGTACGCCCTCGGGGCCCTCGGGGCCCTCCGGGCCCGTGCAGCCCGCGAGGCTGCAGCCGGTGAGCAGGGTGGCGGTGACCAGGATGGTTCGCGTGGTTGTGTGCATGGGGACTCCGACGTGGGTCGTGACGGATCGACCTACTGGTAGGGGTCGCTGGTTATGTCCAGGCGGGTCATGTGGTCCGCCAGGGTGGTGCGGGACAGCCGCAGCAGGCGCGCGGCCTTGGACTTGTTGCCGCGGGTCCGCTCGAGGGCCCAGCGGATGTAGTGGGCCTCGATGCGGTTCAGCTCTTCGAGGAGGGCGAAGCCCTCGGGGGGCGGCTCCTTCAGGGGGCCGGGCCCCTCCGGGAGCTGCTGGGTTGCCTCGAACTCACGCGGCAGGTTCTCGCAGCTGCAGCTCGGTCCCGTGCAGGTCAGGGAGAGGCGCTCTATGACGTTCTCGAGCTCGCGCACGTTGCCCGGCCAGGGGTAGCCCTCGAGCCTTCGCATCGCCCGGGGCTCGGGAACCAGC
>CAZHIK010000211.1:3344-11118 GCA_964532635.1 uncultured Enterobacterales bacterium | reverse complement strand
AGCGCGGCCACCATCCAGGCCACCCTCCGGGGTGTGGCGGTCGCCTCCCTGCTCGACCCCGCTGGCAGCGCCCCCAGCCTCGACCGGGCGGTGGATCAGCTCGCGACGTGGCTCGCGGTCAGTCCGCCCGCCGATAGCGCAGAGACCAGCTGAGCTCGTCGGGCAGGTAGCCGCTGAAGATGACGGTGTGGATCACCATGCCACCATCGGGCTCGAGCTCGTAGCGGCTGGCGCGCCCACCCATCTCCCCCGAGAAGCGGATGCTCACCCAGTTCTCGCCGTGCTCTACCCTCACATCGTAGGGATCGCCGTCATCGATGATGGGGCCGTCGCTGTTGTCCAGCGCCCGCGAAAAAGGCGCCAGCTCGCCCCCGCAGCTGATATCGAAGCGCTCCGCCGTGAGGGCGAGGTCCACCGACTCGCAGACGGTGTTGAAGACCGCAGGCCGCAGCCGCAGCTTGGCCAGGGGCTTGATGAAGAACGGCAGCGAGGCCATGCCGTCCTCCACCGCGGCCTCCAGCCTGGGCACGTAGACCTCCCGGGGCTCGGCGAGCACGAAGTGGCCGGTGGCCCGAGCCTGCAGCTCGACGCTCGGCGCAGCGGCCTGTACCGCGGCCACCAGCAGCAGGGGGAGGAACGCGGTCACGGCCCCGCTCCCGAGCGCAGGGCCAGGCCCTCGAAGGGCTGCACGGGCATTCCCAGCGCACGCTGAACGCGGGCGATGGCCACCAGGTAGTCGAAGGCCGCCACGATCTCGTCGGTGGCCGCCTTGGTGTGGAGGGTCTCGGCCTCGAGCAGCTCGGTGGCCGTGGCGGTGTGGGCCTCGAACTTGGCCCGCACGATGCGCAGGTTTTCGTGGGCCTGGGCCGTAGAGGTCCGGCGGGCCTCTCGCGCCATCAGGGCCAGCCTGGCCTCCTCGAGCAAGGCCTCGGCCCGCAGGTCCATGCCATCTCGCATGGCCTCGACGCCCGCCTGGGCCTGGGCAGCCTGAAAGGCCGCCTGCTGGGCGTCGTAGTGCTTGCGGCCCCAGGCCCAGACCTCCCACTCCATGCCCAGCCCCACGAACCAGGACTCGGGGATGGCCAGTGAGCCCACGCCCCAGTTGCGCTCGTAGGTGGCGATGGCCGCGATCTGGGGGATCCGCTCGGCGTGCAGCCGGTTGCGATTGGCCAGGGCTGCGTCGGCCTGGGCCTCGAGGGCCCGGACCTCGGGAACGTTGGCCGTGTGGCCCCGCAGCACGTTGGGACCCAGGCGCAGCTCGGGCAAGGCGTCGAGATCCACGGACTGGGGAACCAGGCTGCGCTGCTGGGTGCCAGTGGCCAGGGCCAGCGCCCTGCGGGTGAGCCCCACCCCCACGGCCGCGCGGGCGTGGCCCAGGCGGGCCTCGCTCAGGGCGACCTCGAGCTGCATCACCTCGTTTCGACCGAGCAAGCCTGCATCGTAGAAGGCCCGGGCCTGGGCCTGGTAGGCCTCGAGGGCCTCGAGGGCCGTGGCCGCCACCACCTCGAGCTCGGCCACCTCGGCCGCCCCGAACCAAGCCTCCACGACCTCGAGGCTCACATCGCCAGCGACACCGTCGCGCTCGGCCACGGCCATACGCTCCATGGCCCGGGCTGCGCGGTAGCCCTCCTCGATGCCGTACAGGCCCGTCAGCGGCTGCACCACCGAGGCCTTCACCTGGCGGGTGTGTGCCTCGCGCAGGGTGATCCCACCCTCGAGCCCGCCCATCATGCCGTCCATGAAGTCCTGGCAGAACTCCTGCATGTAGTCCTCGAGGTCGGTGCAGGCGTCACCCTCGGTGAGGGGGCCGAGGAACTCGCTGTAGGGCACCTCCGAGGCCTCATCCCACCACAGAGCCGAGCCCTGCATGCTCAAGGTGGGCAGGAAGTAGGAGCGCACCGAGCGGCTACCGGCGCGGGCCGCGTCGACCCCCAGCTCGGCCACCTCGTTGCGGGGATTGTGCTCCGCCGCCAGGGCCAAGGCCTGCTCCAGGCTGATGGTGCGCGGCTGGTCGGCCGCGGCTGCGGCTACCAGGAACAGCAGGGTGGGGCTCATGATGCCTCCCTGGGCTCGAGCTCTGCGACGTGCGCTGGGTCTCGCAGCATACCGGCGAGCACGGTCCGGATGAGCAGATCGGTGCCCTGGGCACCGTCCTCGCGGCTGTCGAACACGTAGTCCTCGTACAGGCCCCGCAGGGCCGAGAGCAGGGCGGCCCCCATCAGCTCCGGATCCAGAGGCCTGAACAAGCCCCTGCGCACGCCGGCACGGATCAGCCCCACCAGGTAGGCTCGCTCCTGGGCCTGGTGGCCCTCGATCTCCACCTGCACGATGTGCATGACGTCCCGGGTGACGTTGTTGGCCAGGTCGTAGAAGGCCTTGATCCTGCCGATGTGTCGAGCCCGCGCCCGCACGTAGCCCATCAGCTGCAGGTGGGGCGGCGCCGTGAGGTCCAGCTCCGCCGCCACCGCGACCCGCAAGCCCTCGACCTCCTGGGCCACGATGGCGCGCAGCAGCTGCTCCTTGCTGGAGAAGTAGTTGTAGACGGTGGCTCGGCTGACGCCGGCCTCACGGGCCACGTCGCCCAGGTTGGCCTTGCGGTAGCCGTACCGGAGCACGACCTCGCGGGCCACCTCGAGCAGCTGCGCCCGGCGTTCCTCGCGGGTGCTCATGGGACCTCCTCGTCCAGCGCCAGCTCGGTGTGCTCATCGCCCTCGACCACAGAGGTCGCCCAGCCCAGGCGAGCGCGCAGCCGCTCCACCCACAGCCACACCACGGGCACCACCACCAGGGTCAGCAGGGTGGAGGCCACCAGACCGCCAATGACGGGGGTGGCCATGGGCCGGAAGATCTCGGAGCCAGAGCCGTTGGACAGGGCTGGCGGAAGCATGCCCAGGATCATGGCCAGGGAAGTCATGAGGATCGGCCGCAGCCGCTCCTGGCCCGCCTCGAGCATGGCTCGCTGAGCGGCGTAGCCTTCGCCCACCAACTGGTTCGCTCGATCCACCAGCAGGATCGCGTTCTTGGTCACCAGGCCCATCAACAGGATGATGCCCAGCATGGTCACGATGCCGATGGCCCACCCCATCAGGAACACGGTGGCGAAGGCCCCGACCACGGCCAGGGGGAGGGAGAGCATGATGGTGAACGGGTGGATGAAGCTCTCGTACTGGCTGGCGAGCACGGCGTAGACGAAGATGATGGACAGCCCCAAGGCGAACAGCAGGTCCATCAGTGACTCGCTGGCCACCTCGGCCATGCCCAGGATCTCGGTGTCCACGTCATCGGGGGCCTCCAGCCCGTCGAGCATGCGCTGGGCGTCGGCCACCACGTCGCTCAGCGGGCGGTCCTGGACCGCGCAGCTCACGGTCAGGCGCCGCTGTCGATCGTGCCGCTCGATGACCGCCGGGGCGGTCTGCCACTCGAGGCGGGCCACGTTGCCCAGGGCGATGGGCGTGCCCCGCCCCCAGGGATCGGTCACCCGGGGAATCGGCGAGAGCAGCAGCAGGTTCGAGACCAGGGCGTCGGGGGTGTGGTCCTCGCCGCGAGCCCGCAAGCGGATGTCGTGGCTCTGACCGGCCTCGCGGAACTTGCCCACCACCTGGCCCGCGACGGCCATGCGCAGGGTGATGCCGGCCTGGCCCACGGACAGCCCCGCGGCTCCAGCCTTGTCACGGTCCACGTCGAGCTGTAGCTCCGGACGTCCGGGGCGGTAGCTGGAGCGCACGTTGATGGCGCCGTCGATGCGCCCCAGCCCCAGGCGCACGGCGTCGGCGACCTGCTCGAGGTGCTCCATGTCCGCTCCGCGGATCTCCACCTCGATGTCGGTGCCCATCTTGGAGCCTTCGAGCAACGGTGGATCCCGCACGCCGATGGTGACTCCGGGCAGGTCCGCCAACAGCTCGCGGGCCTGGTCCTGGATGGCGTAGATGCTTCGATCCCGCTCGGACTTGGGCAGGGTGACCGCACGGAGCTGGAGGACATCGGTGGCGCCCTCGCGCCCCACGACGGTGTAGATGTGGCGCACCTCGGGGATCTCCTCGAGGCGCTGCTCGATCTGCTCGGCCGTGTGCTCGGCCGGCGCCATGGCGGTGTGGGGAGCGAGGTCCACATCGACCACGAACTGGGACTGGTCGTAGTCGGGGATGAACTCGCCGCCGGTGACGGCCACCATGCCAAGGCTCCCACCGAAGAGCAGCAGCGCCACGAAGACCACCGTCTTGCCATGGCGCAGCGACCAGTCCAGCAAGTCGCGGTAGTTCTGCTCGACCCCCTGGTGGAAGGCCAGGATGGCCCGCGTCACCCGGCCACGCTCCTCGGGCCGCACCACCTTGCTCATGCGGGCGCTGAGCATGGGGTCCACGGTGAAGGCGATGAACAGCGAGACCACCACGGCGATGGCCACGGTGAGGCCGAACTGCGCGAAGAACTGGCCCACCATGCCCTGCATGAAGCCCACGGGCACGAACACGGCCACGATGCTCAGGGTGGTGGCCAGCACCGCCAGGGCCACCTCCTTGGTGCCCTCGAGGGCCGCCTCCACGGCACCCTTGCCCTCCTCGAGATGTCGATAGATCACCTCTCGCACCACCACCGCGTCGTCGATGAGCACCCCGATGGCCAGGGCCATGGCGATCAGGGAGAGGATGTTCAGGGAAAACCCGAACAGCCACATGAAGAAGAAGGTGGTGATCACCGAGGTGGGTAGGGCCGTGGCGCTGATGAAGGTGGAGCGCCAGTCGAGCATGAAGAGGTAGACCACCAGGATGGCCATGGCGGCACCGATGACCAGCGCCCGCTGCATCTCGTGGAGCATGTCCTGGGCCATGGTGGAGTTGTCGATGACCGGCTGGATGCCCACCCCGCCCGGCAGCTCCAGCTCGTCCGCCAGCTCGCGCACGGCCTCGCAGACCGCCACCGTGTTGGAGCCGCTCTCCTTGATGACCTCGAGGGTCACCGCGCGCCGCCCGTCCACTCGCGCCAGGCTGGTGCGCTCGGCGGTGGTGTCGACGATGGTGGCGATGTCCCGCAGGTAGATGGGCGCCGGGAAGCCCTGGACCACAATGGATCCCAGCTCGTCCAGGTCTTCGACCGCGCCGAGGGAGCGCAGGCCGATGCGCGCCTCGCCCAGCTCGATGTGACCACCGGGGATGTCCAAGGTGTCGTAGCCCACCAGCTGAGCCACCTGCATCAGGGGGATTCGCAGCTCCGCCATCTTGGCCAGGTCCAGCTCGATGTGGATCTCCCGCTCCTGGCCGCCCTGGATCTCCACTGCCCCCACCCCATCCAGGCGCTCGAGCCGCGGCTTGATCTCCCGCTCGGCGATGGCCCGGGTGCCCAGCTCGTCGAGATCCGAGGCCACCGCCAGGGTCATGACCGGCGTGGCGGCGGGGTCGATGCGCTGGAAGATGGGGTCCTCAACTCCATCGGGCATGAAGGCCTTCAAGCCGAAGACCCGGTCGCGCAGCTCGGCGCTGACCTGGTCGACGGGGGCATCCATGCCGAAGACCACGACCACCACACCCACGTTCTCACGGGCGAAGGCCACGATCTCGTCCAGGCCCTCGAGCCCGGCCACGGCGTCCTCGATGGGCTTGACGACCTCGTCCTCGACCTGGGCCGGGCTGGCACCGGGGAAGGGCACGATCACCGTGATGACCGGCAGGGACACCTCGGGGAACTTGTCCACGGGCAGGCGGGTGAGCCCGATGATCCCCAGGATCATCATCATGCCCACCACCATGGTGGTGAACACAGGCCGGTTGACGGACAGGCGGCTCAGCCACATGGAATCAGCCGCCCTGCGCCGTCAGGTCCACAGCCTCTACCCGCTCGCCCTCGGCGAGGTGCTCGGGTCCGGGCAGCACCACCACCGCACCGGCCTCGAGCCCGGACACCGCGACGCTGTCCGTGCCCTCACCGATCACCTCTACCGGCGCCTCGAAGACAGAGCCCTCGCGCACCAGCTGGACCAGGGCCTCCTGCCCTTCGCGCTGCACCGCCTCGAGGGGAAGCACGAAGGCGTCGTCCTCCCGGCCCGTGACGATGCGCCCCCGGACGAAGATGTTGCCTATGATGTCGCCGTCGGGATTGGCTACCGCGATCTCCAGGGGTGCGCGGCGAGTGATGCTGTCCAGGGTGGGGGCCACGCTCAGCACCTCCCCGATGAGCACCCTACCCGGCAAGGCGTCGCTCTCGAGGCGGACCTCCTGACCGGCAGCGACCCGTGGCAGCTCGAGGTCTCCCACCTGGCAGCGCAAGACCAGAGAAGAGGTGTCATCCACGTGCAGGGCGGGGTACTCGTTGCCCACCATGCCCCCCACCCGGGCGTGGATGCGAGAGACCACGCCCGAGACCGGGGCGGTCATGGTGGCGTTGTGCACCATGCGCGCCGCCAGGTCGCGCTGGAGCCGAGCCACCTCTTCCTGGGTCTTGGCCCCCTCGGCACGGATGGCCGCCTCCTCGAAGTCCTGCTGGCTCAAGGCACCTTCGCCGAGCTGGTCGTGGACCTTCTCGAGCCGCCCCAGGCTGCGCTCGGCCAGCTGTGCGGCCTGCTCGGCCATGGCCAGGCCCACCTCGGCCTGGGCGGCCTGCAGGCCCCACTCCACCGCCTCGACCCGCGCCAGGCGGTCGCCCTCGTTCACGTGGTCACCCAGCTGGACGTACAGGGCGGTGACCTTGCCCCCCACCTTGGGGAAGACATCCACGGAGTGGATGGGCTCGAGGGTGCCCGAGACCACCACCGTGTGCTCGAAGGGCTGAGGCTCCAGCTCGATGGCCTTGACCAGCTTGGGTGGCGCATCGAGGGGCTCGGTGGCCTGGAGGCGACGGACCAACACCTGGCCTGTGCGGGCCAGCACGGCGATGGTGACCAGAGCCACCACCAAGAGGACCACCAGCTTGACGCCGCCGCGGCGCCACCGGGGACGCGGGGGGCGAGCAGAGCTGGGGCAAAGCGGCCGCAAGCTACCAGTGAACATGGCGACTCCAACGCGGTGGGCTTCGTCAAGTTAGACAAGTTTACGGTTTTTGTCTAATCTTCAAATGTCCACCGAGCAAGCATGCCCCTCGTCACCGAACTTTCGCGGGGGTATCCTCCAGCCCATGGACCTCCCGACCCTTGCCGTGGTGGGGCTGATGCTCGCCTGCACCCGCTTCACCGGGCAAGACGGGCCCGAGCAGCCCCAAGCGGCCTGCGCCGAGTTCTCCCCCTACCCGGAGCTGGGCAACCACGTCAGCCCCTTCGAGATCGCTGTGGACAGCACCCACCGGCGGCTCTACTCCACCTGCCTGAGCAACCGCACCCTTGGGGTCTACGACGCCGACACCCACGAAGTCACGGGCATGTACCCCATCCGCTCGACGGCCCAGGTGGACCCGGAGGTCGTCGCCGACGCGGGGGGGGCAGTGTGGATCCTCGGCAAGCGCGATCCAGCGGTGGTGCGCTTCGGCCACCAGTCCGGTGATCGGCGACAGTACCCAGCCACCTTCGCCCAGGCGAGTCGGGGCATCGCCACCGCCGGTGGGGGGCTGCTGGCCCTGGGGGCCGACACCACCGGGACCCAGCTGCTGCAGCGCTTCGATGCCGAGGGTGACATCGGGACCGCCACACCCCTGGACGGCATCACCCACGGGATGTTCCCGCTGAACGACGGCCGCGTCGCCCTGCCCATGAAGGACTGGGAGCAAGGTGGGCTGCGCATCCTGGACCCCGACAGCCTCGAGGAGGTGGCGCGCTGCACGCTGCCCTTCGAGGCCTATCGCGGTGCCCAGCTGG
>CAZHIK010000211.1:0-3334 GCA_964532635.1 uncultured Enterobacterales bacterium | reverse complement strand
GACGGGACGATCGTGCTGAGCACCGAGACCGCCAGCGGCATGGCCGGCTGCGACGGCGCGCCGGCCGTGACCTGGACCGTGGGTGTTGAGAACAAGGACGTGATCCCGGTGGGGGATCTGGCGGTGGTGCTCGATCGGGTGGGTTCTGGCGAAGGTGTGGATCCCAACCGGGGCCTGGCCCGCCTGGTCAACCGCGGTGGCGTGCTGGCGGACCGCAGCTTCCCCACCGCCAAGAACACGGGCTTCGGCGCCCTGGACAGCAACACAGGCCTGCTGTGGGTCAACAGCGAGGGCAGCGCTGAGCTGGTGGCCTACGAGCCCCTCGGGGGCCTGGAGCGCGCCCGCATCCGCACCGGCACCTTTCTGGACGGGCTGGCGGTGGATCCCACGACCGAGCATGACCACTTCGTCACCGGCCGGCTCTCGAACACCTTCATGCGGCTCGAGCACGACATCATCGCCGCCTCCACCGAGGCGGTGCGCTGGCCCTTCTCCCCGGTGGTGGACCCGGGGCGAGATCTCGTCTGGGTGCTGTCCCAGACCGAGTCGACGGTCCACGGCCATCGGCGCTCGGACCTCGCTTCGGTCAAGGTCATCGACCCGGGGCTGGGATCCAACGCCCTGCTCAGCTTCGGAAGCCTGCTGCTGCACCCCAAGCGCGACAGCCTGCTGCTGGCCCAGAGCCAGCAGGACGTGGTGGTGGAGCTCGATCCGGACAGCGGCGAGGAGCTGGGCCGCTGGTCTCTGGAGGGCCCGGCCATCGAGGATCCCGACATCATCGGTCACCTGGCGTTGCACGCCGATCCAGGCGGCCAGGCGTTGCTGCTGACGCGCAGCAGCGACGGGCGTTTCCAGCGCCTGGACCTCTCCACCGGAGAGCTCATCACCCGTTGGCTGGAGCCCGATGAGGCCCAGGCCGCGACCGAGGGCAACGAGGTTGACGCCAGCCACCTGCTGGCCAGCGAGGGCCTGGTGTACCTGGGTGGACTGGCCGTGGACAGCCGCAGCCTCGAGCGTCGTCCGGATCGAGATCTGCCGGTCTCACGACTGCTGGGCGTACACCCCGAGACGAACGACCACCTGCTGGGGGTCTCCAAGGACGGTACGATCCTGCTGGAGATGGACCGGGCAGGCACCGTGCTGTACGCCCAACCTCACGCAGCTACCGAGCAGAAGGCGCAGACATTCCGCGTCGCCGCCCGGCAGCGGGCCATCATCACCGTGCGCAGCCAGCACGCCCGGCTGTGCTGGTTCGGCTTCGAGCAGCTGCGGGACTGACCGACCCGCTCAACCGTCCATGAAGCCCAGCAGCAGGTCCACCTGCTCCTCGATCAGGGGTGCCGTCTCGGGCCCGATGGAGTTGGTCTCCTCGTAGTGGTCGCCACCCGCCTCGAGCAGCCAGGGAACGTCCTCGTTGAGCACGAAGTTGTACGGCGGGATGATGTAGCCGATCTCGTCGTTGGCCAGACCGATGACGAAGCCCACCTCACCGCCCAGCTTGTCCAGCAGGTAGGGGCCCTCGGGCGCGTTGTCGAGATCGGGAGGGTGCTCGTTGCCCGGGTCGACCAGCTCGTGTTCCGGTGCGTTGACCAGGCTACCGTCGTAGCCACCGTTGGCCAGCTCCGGAAGCAGCTCACCGGGGATGGACAGCATGCGCACCGGCCCCAGCTCGACGATCCCGACCTCGGAGACCATGCAGGGGGTGTTGTCCTCGTCGATGTCCTCTTCGGGATCGTAGCAGCCCACCTCACGGTCGAAGATGCCGATGCTCATCATGGCTTGGAAGCCGTGGTTCTCCACCGGCAGCTCGAACCCCTCGACGACGAAGGAGAGCTGGGGATCGGCCGCAGGCTGCGCGCCCTCCACGGCGTCCAGTGCCATCTCACCGAGCAACTGTCCGATCACGTCGGTCTTCTCCCACCCCCCGCTCCAGGTGTTGCCGTCGGGATCTGTGGGGTGAACCCCCAGCGGTGTCATCATCCCACCCACCGCGCCGTTGAGGAACAGGCACAGCCCTCCCACGCCTTCGCGGTCGTAGCTGTCCCACTCCACCCCGCTCTCCACCGTCTCGCGCAGTGCGTGCACGAAGTCGGAGGTCATCAGGGTGTTCTCATCGGACATGGCCTCGGGGTGGTTGTCCCAAGCGACCAGGGTCGCCACGGTCGTCCCCTCCGGCTCGGTCAGATGCAGAGCCGCCAGGGAGTTGTCCACCACCCAGGGATCGCGGCTGTCGCGGATGACGTTGTTGACGCCTTTTTCCTCGCTGTAGGAGGCGACGTCCACCTCACCGACGCTCAGCTCCACCTCTCGCAGCTCGCCCAGGGCCTGCCCCACCACCTCAACCACCGTGTCGTTGACCTGGACGGTGTAGTCCGGGTTCACCCCGCTGCGGACGAGGCTCTGGCCCCACATGCCCATGGTGTCGGGGCCCTCGTGGGCGTGGCTGCTGTGGACCAGCAGGTGGTCGATCTGGTGCCCGGCCTCGGCGAGGCCCGCGGCCATGTCGTCCACCTGATCGTGGAAGATGCCGATCAGGTCGAGGGTGACGATGGCCAGGGTGGTGTTGCCTTGCTCGAGCACCACGGCGCGAGCCCAGAGGCCGTCGTTGTCTCCGCGCAGGCCGTGCTCGACACCGCGCACGCCGGTGGCCGCCCGGGTGTTGCCGAAGCCCGCCATCCACACCGCCTGAAGCTCGCCGTCGCCCTCGCCTTCGTCCTCACCCGGGTAGCCCGGATCGTCGGGACAGAGTCGATCACAGCCGCAGTCCAGGAAGTCGTCGGTGCCCTCCGAGTACATGTAGTCGTCCCCCTCGGGGAGCCAGATCTCGTAGCAGTCGGGAACGATGGTGGCCTTGGCGGTTCCCGCCAGCAGCGCCGCGCCGTCCACGGGCTCGCAGTCGCCCGAGGGATCTCCTGGGCATGCCTTTTCGGGCACGAAGGGCGCGGGGGATGTGTCATCCGATGTGTCACCATCGCAGGCGAGCAGACCGAGGAAGCCCATCAGGGCGAGGGACAGGCGGCGCAGAGAGGGCGTCATGGGAGCTCCAGCGAGGTTCCGGGCCGATCCTAACTCGACCTCGGAAGGCTATACTGCGCTCCGGCACGGAGGAACGCCCACGATGAAGCCCCTCTCCACTCTCCTGGTCCTGCTGGTGGGTTGCCCCAGCGGTCCCATCGACAGCGCAGAGCAGGATCTCCCCCGCGTGGAGGGGCTGGTCCAGGTGGTGCCCTCGGACGGCCTGCCGGACGACCTGGTCATCCAGGACGCCAACAACAACCTGGACGTGATCGAGTTCGAGGGCCGGGTGTTCTTGGCATGGCGCACCGCACCCACG
>CAZHIK010000210.1:0-11150 GCA_964532635.1 uncultured Enterobacterales bacterium | reverse complement strand
CGACGTCCTCGCCGACGTACCCGGCCTCGGTCAGGCTGGTGGCGTCGCAGATGGTGAAGGGCACGTTGAGGAAGCGCGCCAGGGTCTGGGCGAGCAGGGTCTTGCCCGTGCCGGTGGGGCCCAGCAGCAGGATGTTGGACTTCTGCAGCTCGACCTCGTCGTGGCCCCGGCGGGCGTCGATGCGCTTGTAGTGGTTGTGGACCGCTACGGAGAGGATCTTCTTGGCGGCTTCCTGGCCGATCACGTACTCGTCGAGGTGGGCCTTGATCTCCTTGGGCTTGGGCACCAGCGCACGGGAGGCGTAGTAGTCCTCGCGCTCGTACTCCTCGGTGATGATGCCGTTGCAGAGCTCGACGCATTCATCGCAGATGTAGACCGATGGCCCAGCGATGAGCTTCTTGACGTCCTTCTGGGACTTGCCGCAGAAGGAGCAGGAGAGATCACGGCTCTCGGGACGCCTTCGGACCACTGGCTAGTCCTCCTGCTCGACGGTGCGGGGCTTGATGACCTCGTCGATCAGGCCGTACTCGAGGGCTTCGGCCGCGGACATGAAGCGATCGCGCTCGGTGTCGCGGGAGATGGTCTCGAGGTCCTGGCCGGTGTGGTTGGCCATGATCTGGTTGATCTCGGCGCGCACGCGGAGGATCTCCTTGGCGTGGATCTCGATGTCGGTGGCCTGGCCGCGGTAGCCGCCCAGGGGCTGGTGGATCATGATCCGGGAGTGGGGCAGTGCGCGGCGCTTGCCCTTGGCGCCCGCCGCCATCAGCACGGCACCCATGCTGGCCGCCTGGCCGACGCAGATGGTGGAGACGTCGGAGCGGATGTAGTTCATGGTGTCGTAGATGGCCAAGCCGGCCGAGATCACGCCGCCGGGGGAGTTGATGTACAGGAAGATGTCCTTCTCGGGATCGGCGCTCTCGAGGAACAACATCTGGGCGATGACGACGTTGGCGACCTCGTCGTAGATGGGTGAGCCCAGGAAGATGATGCGGTCCTCGAGCAGCCGGGAGTAGATGTCCCAGGCGCGCTCGCCGCGATGGGTGCGCTCGACGACGGTGGGGATGAGCACACGGTTGAGCTGCTCGCGGATGTGGGTTTCGTCGGACATGGAGGCTCCGTGGAAGGATCGTACAGGCGTCCCTAACTCGGGTGGATGCGAGCGGAGAGGGTAGTCACGCGACGCCTCGGAGCAACACGAAGCTCGCCCCGTGGCGTCCGTGGGCCCTCGACGACGAAACCCGACGCCGGGGCGCCGGGTTGCTCGTGCCCGCTACGCCGGGCACGTTCGGGCGGGGATGAACCCCGCCCCTACAGCAGGCCTTCGAGGGCCTCGAGGATCTGGGGCTTGGTGGACTTGGTGGTCACCGCCAGGCCGTGGCCCTTGGCGATCTCGAGCAGCTCGGCCTTCTTCATGGAGGCCTTCCAGGTCTTTTCGACGGCAGGCTTCTCCGTGGGCTCTTCGGCGGCCTCGGGCTCGCCGGTGGGGGCTTCTTCGGCGGCCTGGGCCAGCTCGGTCAGGTCGGGCATGGGGGGCGGCTCGACCAGCTTGGCCTGCTCGAACAGCCAGTCCAGCACCTTTTCTTCCAGCAGGCGGGAGCGCAGGGTGTCCACCGCGCCTTCTTCCTGCATCAGGTAGCCCTTGATGGCTTCCACGCGCTGGCCGCGCTCGTCGGCGATGCGCTGGTAGGTCTCCTCGAGATCCTGCTCGGTGATGGTCAGGTCCTCGACGCCCGCGACGGCCTCGAGCAGCAGGCCGGCCTTGACCGCGAAGGTGGCGCGATCACGGAGCTGCTCCATGGCTTCGGGACCGAGGTCCAGGGTGCCGGGCTTGCCGCCCTGGTACTGGTGCATCACACGACGCTCCATGACGAGCATCTCGAGCTGCTTGCCCACCAGGACCCGAGGGGCCTCGATCTCGTGGGCTTCGACCAGCTTGGCCAGCAGGGCACTGCGGGCCATGGAGCGGGCCTGCTCTTCCATGGGCTCCTTGATCTGCTGGGCGAGGGCCGCCCGCATACCAGCCAGGCCGCCTTCGAAGCCGAGCTCGGCGGCGACTTCGTCGCTGGGCTCGGGGGCCTGGGAGGACTGGATGCTGATCACCTTGGCGGTGGCCTGGAGGGTGCGGCCAGCCAGCTGCTCGAGCTGGGTGTCGTCACCGATGGTGACCTCGCCCTGCTTCTCGTCGCCGCGCTTCATGCCCACCATCAGGGCGTCCACGCCCGGGTAGTAGCGCTCGGCGCCGAGCTGCACGGAGGTGCCGGCCTCGCGCACGACCTCTTCGTCGCCGTCGTTGAGCAGCAGCTCGGTGATGGCGATGTCACCGTCGGCCAGCTCGTGGTTGTCGTCGGTGATCTCCACGATGCGGGCGACGCCAGCGAGGCGCTGCTCGACGGCCTGGTCGATGGCGGCATCGGGCACGTCGAGGTCCAGGAAGGGGACCTCGATGCCACGGTACTCGCCGAGCTCCACGGAGGGCTTGACCTCGACCACCAGGGCGAAGGCGAAGTCGGCGCCGGGGGTCACGCCGTCCTGCTCGACGCCGGGCTGGCCCAGCACCTCGAGCTCGGGGCGGACCTGCTCCCAGCCTTCCTGGATCAGCTTGCCGGCGACCTCGGCGCCGATCTGCTTACCGAAGCGCATCTCGAGCACTCGACGGGGCACTTTGCCACGGCGGAAGCCGGGCAGGCGCACGCGACCGGCCAGCTGGCGGTAGGCCTGCGATAGCTCGGTGTTGACCCGGTCAGCCGGGATGGAGAAGCGGATGCGCCGGGTGATGGCGTCGACCTGTTCGACCTCGTAGGACATGCGATCGCTCGTAGGGCAGGGTGTGTTGAGGCGGAGGAAGATGGTGCGAGAAGGGGGACTCGAACCCCCACGGGATCACCCACCGGATCCTAAGTCCGACGCGTCTACCAGTTCCGCCATTCTCGCGTCGAAGGCTACGGCTCGGGGAAGCTGTGCGGGAGGGCGGAACCCACGATGTGGGCGGCGAAGCCGCCTGCTGTACGGCCGGGGCCGTGTGCTGCCCACCCTCTGGACTTCCGTAGACCGTAAGGGGGGAGAGAAAGGGGTGGTGGGCCAACCAGGAATCGAACCTGGAACCTGCGGATTAAGAGTCCGTTGCTCTGCCTAGTTGAGCTATTGGCCCACCGAGAAATAATTGAAAGACGTATGGGGTGAATGATGGGATTTGAACCCACGACCTCCAGGGCCACAACCTGGCGCTCTAACCAACTGAGCTACACCCACCACAGGGCCGCGCGGGATTATAGGATCGGGCGAGGACGTGCAAGTCCTTACCGCAACAGCCTGTGGGGTACCGGGCGGTAGGAATGGAGATAGTCAGGGGTGCAACGGGCTATTCGTCGTCGAGTCGAATGTTCGCTGGAGGCTCGAGGCCAGGCCACCCTGCGGGCATGTCGGGCAGCTCCGCAGCCAGCAGGGCCCTCGACAGCTCGCCGTCCTGCACGGGATCGGCCGGTGGTTGGGCCGCAGAGAGGAACAGGGCCGCCACCGGGCCCTCCTCCATCGGGAGGGCTCCCAGAGGGGGCAGCGGTGCAGGGCACCGTCCTTCGAGGGAGGCGGGCATCCACGGTAGGGGGGCCGCCGCGGGCTTGACCTGCCACCACTCATCCCCCAGTGTGGGCTCGATCTCGCCCAGCGCCACCAGAACCGCCAGGGGATCTCCCCAAGGACCGGCCTGATCCCAGGGGGCCGGGTCCCAGAGCGTGGGCGTGGCGCCGTCCAGCTCGGGCCACCGCGTGCGCTCCTCGGGATCGGGCCAGCCTTGGACCTGCCAGGGGAAGATCGTGCCCTGGGCGCTGGTGGGGAGCCCCGAGAGGGGGTCGCGGGCGTCCATGGGCCCGAGCAAGGGGCCACCGGGGAAGAGCTGCAGGCGGCCGAGATCCGCCAGCAGGCCCGGGTGCCCCAGGTCCCGCAGGCCACCCGGGGTCGAGGCCGCCACGTACGGCTCCCCCTCGGGGAACAGGGACAGCTCCCGGTAGCCGCCGATGCCGGTGATCAGGCTCGTGTAGCCCTGCTCGCCCGCCAGCACGGCCACCTCTTCGTCCCCCAGCAGCGCTGCGGCTCTGCCGCGCTCCTCCACGCCCAACAGGCGCCCGTCGTGGAAGGCGAGTCGCACTCGATCGTCGTCGGTCTGGATGGCCTCTGGACGTCCGAAGGGATCCCACGCCACCCGCCAGCTGGCCAGGGGCGCGCCGTCGCTCCCGTCGCTGATGGTGACCGCGACCAGCCGGCCGAGGGGATCGTGCTCGAGGGTGGCGTGGCCGCTGTCCCCCAGGATCCCGCGTACGTCCCCGGCGGCATCGAGATCGTACTCCAGCGCCTGTCGGGCCACGCCCCACGCGGGCGCGGCCAGCGAGATCTCTGCCTGGGTGGGCCGACCGCGTTCGTCGGTGTTGACCACCAGCGTGCCCGGCGGGCCCTCGTGGCGACCTGGGAACACCGACCAGGCGCTGGTGTCGGTCTCGACCGAGAGGAGCTGATCGAAGGGTCCATAGCGATGGTGGCGGGTGCCGCTCGAGTCCGAGATCGACGTGAGGCGGCCGGCCTCGTCATACTGCCCTCGCGCTTCGTAGACGACGCGACCCGATGCGTCCTCGAGCCGCAGGGAGCGCTCGGAGCTGCCGGTGGAGATTCTGAGCAGGGGACCCCCGGGGAAGCGGAGCAGCACAGGCCGGCCCGCGCTGTCCCGCTGTACCCCCAGCGCCGCTCCCCCCGGGCCTTCGATGCGGGCCGGGCGGCCCGCGGCGTCTCGGCGGTACAGGATGCGGGCGCCGAAGACCTCCGCGCGCTGGGCGAGACCTCGGGGATCCAGCTCGATGGAGAGGGTGCTGTCCGGCGTCTCGAGGCCCGTGGCCAGGCCAGCGTCGTCTCGTCGGATGGTCCAGCGGCGCTCTCCCTCCTGGACGCTGCGGAGGCGCCCGGCGGGATCGCGGGACAGGGTCCAGCTGCGATCGCCCAGGACCACTCGACGCACCAGCCCAGCCGAGTCGCGCTCCAGCTCCAGGCTCCCGTGGGGCCACGCCACCTCCTGGATGGTGCCCGCCAGGTTTCGTGCCCAGGTCAGCAGCTCGCTCTGCTCGTCGTCGGCGCGCTTGAGGGCCGTGGGGCGGCCCAGCATGTCGCGCTCGAGCTCCAGCCGATGTTCGCCCAGCTCCAGGCTCCGTGGATCACCCCTGGCATCCCGGGTGATCCGGAGCTGGGAACCATCGGGCAGGAGCCAGGCCGTGATCCGGCCCACCGCGTCCCGGGTCCAGCCGGACAGGCGCCCGAGGGGATCCACCATCCGGGTGATGGCACCGTCGGTGCGGCGGTCCAGGCGAGTGCGCGCCGCGCCTTGCTGCACGCTGGCGATCCCGCCTCCGGGTGCGCGGTTCCAGTCGGTGAGCGTGCCCCCTGGGCTGGAGATGGCGCGCACCTGGGAGAGCCGGTCGAACATGACCTTCCAGGTGCCGCCGTCGGGTCCCTTGATGGTGCCGGGCACGGTTCCGGTCCAGTCGGACAGGCGGGTCTCGGCTCCTCCGGCGTCGATGACGGCGGTGGGGCGGCCGCTGCCGTCTCGCTCGATGCGGGTGCTGCCCTGGGTGCCGTGGACGATCTCCCGCACTCGCCCGGCGCTGTCGCGACGCAGGCCCGTGCGGACCGCCCCATCGTCGATCTCGATGATTCGACCCTCGTCGTCGGTGGAGTAGCGCCGCACTCGGCCTGCGGGGTCGGAGATGGTCACCCGGCGGTTTCGGGTGTCGTAGTCGATCCTCCAGGGAGAGCCCTGGGGGTCCACCAGCCGGGTCAGGCGACCCGCGGTGTCGATCTCGATGCTCCAGCGAGCGCCGTTGGGGGCTCGCAGCCCGGTGGGTCGCCCCTGGCCGTCACGCTCCAAAAAGGTGCTGTAGCCTGCGGGGTCCTTCCAGCCCGCGACGCGACCATCGGCCATCAGCACGGAGGCGCTGCGGCCGGCCGGGTCGGCGAGGGTGACCTCGTCGTCCCGCTGGCGGAGGCTCCAGGGCGCGCCGCTGCCGTCCCAGGCACGCTCCAGGCCTCGCTCGCCCCACTCGAAGCGCCACCGGGCCAGGCCGGGTCCCTCGATGCGCTGGACGCGACCCTGGCTGTCCCGTCGCAGGACCGCCCGGGAGCCGTCGCTCCAGAGCAGCGCCTCGAGACGTCCCTGGTCGTCGTAGATGTAGCGATGCCGCATCCCCCCGGGCGTGGTGACGGTCACCAGTCGATCCTCGTCGTCGTACTCGTACCGCACCTGCTGACCGCCCGGCTCCGAGGCGCGGCGCTCGCGGCGGCTTCCTACCACCCGCGCCTCGCTGATCTCGATGCGCCGCCCGTCGGGTCGGGAGAGGCTCTCCAGGCCGTCCTGACCCCAGCCGAACCGCAGCTCACCTTCCGCGCCCGGGTCCCGCACAAGCAGCTGTCCTGCGGCGTCGTAGTGCTCCACGCTACCGTCGCTGTGGGTGAGCTCGAAGCCTTCTTCGGTGCAGAGCAGGAGGTCACCGTGGTCGTTGTCGAGCTCGCTACCCGGTGGGCAGCCCGGCTCCTCCGTGGGGTTGATGTGGATGGGTGGGAAGGCGGGCAGCTCCGTCGTTGGGCTCGTGTGGCGGGTGGACTGGGCTTCGATGATCAGGGTGGACTCTCCGCTCCAGGCCCAGCGGTCGCTGTCCCAGGTGCGGGCCAGGACGAGGTCTTCGGGCGTCCCCTGGATCGCCAGATCCGTGACCTCGATCCAGGGCTCCCCCGTGCTGGGATCCACCACCAGGATCCCGCGGCTCTCGCTGTCCAGGGGCCCCGCGCTCGGAGGAAGCGGTCCGAACCAGACCGCCCCCGAAGGGCCGAGCCGAGGAGCGGGCCCAGCGTGCGCCAGCCCGCCGAGTGCGAGCGTGGCCAGGAGGGTCAGTGCCGCTGGAGCCAGGATGGCCTCACGGCGCTCCGACGTAGAGGAAGGCGCCCCAGTAGGAGGGGTCGGCCTGGCCGCCGTCGGCGCCGAGGGTGTTCACCAAGGTCTCGCGGGCCTCGGCCAAGGCGCGTGCCGGCGCGCGCTCGCGGTTGAGCGCGTCGTAGACCGAGGTGAGGTAGCGGGAGCGCAGGATGGGCGGCGGGTTCCACATGGCCACCAGCACGCCGGCGGCGCCGGCCTCACGGAGGGCCTGGGCGCGAACAAGCTGTACCTCCGGGCTGGGACCCGTGCTGATCACCACGAGCTTGGCGGACATCTCGCTGCAGGCCAGCTCTGGCAGGACAGTCTCGCCGTCGGCCCACTCGAAGCCACCGGAAGGGGTGGCCGGGATGCCAGAGAGGTGGATGTAGCGGGCGGTCTGGTACCGCGATCCCTTGTAGCCGGTCTCCTTCTCCTCGAGGGCACCCACGGTCGCCTCTGCACCCAGCTTGACGATCGAGTAGCCACCGCCGAACAGGCGCGCGATGGAGCTGGTCTCACCCTGGGGTTTGAGGCCCGCTTCGAGCATGGTGCGGGTGACGTCGTCGGTGATGGCGAGCTCTTCCTGGGTCATCTCTTCCAGCGTGGCCATGACCTCGCGGGAGAGCCCCAGGTAGTCGGGCTTGTAGCCGCCCTCGGGTGGGGTGGCTTCGATGCGCTGGGGACCCAGGTAGGGGAGGGAGGAGACCGTGCGGATGTCGGCCAGGTAGCGGCGACCCTCGATCTGCTCCGGAAGCACGGCCCAGGGCAGGCGTAGGAGGTCGGGATCGGCGACCACGAGGTAGCGGGCGATGCCCACAAGCTCGCCCACGACGCCGTCGATCACTTCGCGCCGGAAACGATCACCGGCGGTGGGATCGGTGGCGCCGCCGCCGAAGGCCCGGCCGCGGCCCAGGGCGTCGAGGTAGCCCTGCACCCAGTCGCGCAGGCGCTCGGGGCGGTCGAAGCGCTTGACCTTGGTGGTGGAGGGGGTGATCAGGAGCATCTCGCCAGACGCTGCGCCAAGGCGGATGGAGAACAGCGCGGTCTCGGCGTACTGGGTGCGCACACCGGCCACGTCGAGGGGCGCGGCCATGTTGGCGAAGCAGGCGTCGTCGGTGATGGCGGCAGTGGTTGCGGCTCGTGCTTCCGTGGGGAACGAGCCGGTGCCGGCCAGCCACAGCAGCGTGCGTGCGGCCTCCCGGCCATGGGCCTCGGCGAAGGCTGTGCGGTCCTCGGCCTTCATTCCCAGGCTCCAGTCGTAGCCGACCGAGGCAGCCATGCGCTGGAAGTCACGGAAGTGGGAGAACTCGTGGAGTGCCAGCAGCGGATCCTCGCCGCCCTTGCCGGTCAGACCGATGGAGGCCTGCACGTCGCTCTCGAGGGTGGGGCCGTCGCCGCCGTCCAGCGCCAGCAGCGGTGACCAGCGGGCCTGGCGGCGTACGGGAACGTTGGGCATGGCGCGGTCGAAGGCCTGCTTGGCTTCTCCGGCAGCGCCAGCAGCCAGCGCGTGGTGGGCGTCGAACCAGGCCGCGATGCCGGTGGAGGGCTCCTCGCCTGGGGCGGCGGGCTGCGCCAGGCCGCGCCAGGCGGTGACCAGCTCGGGTTCTTCGTCGAGGGTGGGAAGGCTGCCGGGATCGAGACCGAGGAGGGCGCGGCGGGCGTACAGTTCGGCCTGGAGAGCCGGGGAGGCATCGGCCTCGAGCGCCTGGATGGCCTGGGCGGCGAGATCGACCTGATAGGTCACCCGCGCGTGGCGCTCCAGGGCCAGCCCGGCTTCGATGCGGGCGGTGGTCCAGCCCAGCTCATTGGCGGCCTCGACGGCGGCCAGCGCCCCCTGGGTGGAGGCTTCGTCATCGAACCAGGCCCAAGCCTGGGCCAGCCTGGCGTCCACGCCCAGAGCGCCTGGGCTGGTGCCGGTACCGAGCTTGTCGCGCGCGGTGGAGACATCGCCCTGGCAGAGGCCCGCCATGCCCTCGGCCACGTTGGCCTGTGGGGCCGGCAGGACCTTGGCCGCGGTCTCGAGGGCGGTGAGGTCGCAGACGCGCCAGCCGGCGCGGGTGATGCTGCGCGCCAGGGCTTCGTCGGTGGGGCCGGGATCTTCGGTGTTGAGCGCGCCGGTGGCCAGCTCGAGGGCTTCCTGGTACTCGCCGGTGGCGATGATGGGATGCAGGGTGAAGACGGTGGCCTGGGCGCGCACCGGGCTGGGGTCTTCGGGCAGGGCCGAGAGGTGGGCTCGGGCGAGCTCGAGAGCCCGATCGGCCTGGCCGTCGCGCATCAGCAGATCCACGGCCTGGGCGCGCAGGTCGGTGGCGGCCACGGTGTTGTGGGCAGCCATGGCCTTGTCGGCGGCGGCCAGGATCAGCTCGGAAGCCTGGGCGGGATCCTCGACCAGGTCCAGCTGGAGATCGAGCGCGGCCAGCGGCGCGCGCGGATCCTCGTCGCCGGCGACGGTGGCCAGCTCGGCCAGGATGGCGTCGTGCTGCTCTTCGTCCTCGAGCTCCAGGAGCAGCTGGGCCCGCAGCATCGCCGCGCGCCAGCCTTGGACCTCGGCCGCCTTGGTCAGCAGCTCGATGCGCTTCTTGGGGTTGGCCTCGGCCGCCGCCATCAGCAGCGCGTCGGTTGGCTGCTCGGCGTCCAGGTTGTCGGTGGGGACCTCGGCGCCAGCGCGCAGGGCGAGGGCCAGGAAGGTGGCGCTGCTGCCTGGCTCGTAGGCCTTGAGGGCGATGGCGGCATCCTTGGTGTCGGCGTGGCGCTCCGCGGCCGTGGCCAGGGTGGCTCGCAGGGTGTGGTGTGCGGCGTCCTTCCCGCCGATGGCTTCGGTGACCGAAAGGCGGTCGAGCAGCTCGCCGGGCTGGCCGGAGCCGATGGCGCACAGCTCCAGCGCGTACCAGAGGCTCATGTCGTCGGCGTGCTCTCCGAGCAGGGCCTCCACAGCGGCCATGGCGTCTGCGAGCTCGCCCCGCTCCACCAAGCCCATCGCCTCGGTCATCGGGTCGACTTCGGGCTCTGGCTCTGGCTCTGGATCGACCTGGGCGTCGATGGGCTCGACGGGCTCTGTGGGGGTGGTGTCGTCCTGGCTGCAGCCAATGGTGCACAGGATCGAGAACAGCAGGGGCAAGGTCTTCACGGTACAGCTCCTGATGCTGACAAGGCGAGTCGCCATGGTAGCACGTCGCGCAGTCCCGGATCCCTGGCGGCCCTAGTTGCAGGCGCGCTGGCCGCCCTCGAAGCAGGTGAGGGAGGCCGGGCCGGTGAGGCCGATCCAGGCGATCATTCGCCCCGAGGCGCTGGTGAACGCGGTGACCCGGCAGGGGCCCTTGCCAGCGTCGTTGAGGATCACGGGGGGAGGGCCCTTGGCGGAGCCTTGATGGCACTTGACCTCGATCTCGTAGACGTCCGGGTGGCCGACGTGGAACTCCACCCGGAACAGCCCTGTGGCCGGAGGCTCCGCGGCGGGCTGCTCCGGCTCTGGCTCTGGCTCTGGCTCTGGCTCTGGTTCGAGAGCAGGTTCCGGCTCTGGGCTGGCGATTCCGTCGGGCTCCAGCTCCGGCTCTGGCTCCTGGACGGTCCGTAGGACCTCCGGCTCCGGCTCTGGCTCTGGCTCCGGCTCGACCACAGGCTCCGGCTCTCGGTTGTCTCGGATGGCGGCGATGGCCTGCTCCCGATCGCTCGGCTCGGTGCTGGGCTGCACGGAGCTGGGTGCGTCCAGGGGTTCGGCTAGCTCGGGCTCGGTGGCGGTGCGGTCGGGAGGCTCGGTGCTGGGATCGATCTGCTCGGGCTCGGTGGGCTCGGTGGGCTGGGTCGGGGGAGGTTCGGTGGGCTCCTGGAACAGCTCGGTGAGCAGGTCCTCGGGGGGGGCGGGGTCCTCCCCGCCAGACAGCGAGGCCACGATCCCCGGCAGGAAGTACCATGCGGTCCAGGCGCCAAGCAGCAGGGCGGCGGCCACGGGCAGGAGCAACAGCCACGGGCCGCGGCGGCGCCGGATCGGCTCGGGCTCTTCCCGCGCGACGTAGCCGTCGGGTGCTTCGGGGGCGAAGGCACCTGGGTCCACCGGGGCGACTGTGGGCTGGGGCGTTGGTGGTTGCTCCGAGGTGGGAGCTTCCTCGGTGGCCAGCTGGGTGGCTTCCTCGGTGGGCAGGTCGGGGGGGGCGGGCTCGGGCTGGGCGGCGGGGAGGTGCAGTGGGGGGGGGGGGTCGGCGGCCGGAGG
>CAZHIK010000209.1:0-11170 GCA_964532635.1 uncultured Enterobacterales bacterium | reverse complement strand
CGCCAGATCCTGTCCGGCGATGTCGCAGCTGTAGATGCGGTCCAGCCCGAGCGCCTGGTCTTCTTGCGGCAAGCGGTTCTCCTGCCCGATATGGCCGAAGTAGGCGGCCATCACCTCTGCTGCAGGCCATCGTTCCGTGTCGAGGCTGGTGGTGAAAAGCTCGTACTGCCAACTGGCGATCACCTTGCGGCGACTCGCCTCCTCCTCGTGTGGGAAGCGGCAGACGATGACCCGCACTGGGACGGGATCGTAGCAGGTGCCGTCGTCTCTGCTCGTGCCCTCCAGAGGCGGCAACGTCACGACTCCGATGTCCGCAGCCGAGCGCTTTGTCCCGCTCTCGAAGTCGGGTGCTTGCGGACCGTTTCGCCCTCCTCGCCGCCCTGCCGCGCGGCGACCGTTCGCTCGCGTACTTCTTCGACCACGTCCAGAATGTCGATGAACTCAGGCCGTGCCGCCAGGAGAACTCCGCGACGCTCGTGCCCGACCTCTCGAACTCGCGCACGAGCTCCCGACGCTCCGCTTCGCTCAAGCTCTCGGCGGCGACTCTGCCAGCCATGAGGCACCTCCGAGAGGTGCCCTACGCCACGACGGTTCGCTCGTCAGGATGGGTTGGCCGAGTGCTTACACAGGAGTCGCCAAACTCCAGGTAGCAAAGCACGATTTCGAGATACTCACTGTCATGTTACGCGTCACCCGCAGCCCGCGGACCACCAGGCCTCCATTGCCGCCGAGGACCTTCATGCCGAGGTGGTTGGTGTCGGTGGCGCCTACTCACCGCACCGGCAGCCGCTCCGGCCAACTCTCTGGCAGCTCGATGGCCCCCCGCTCCCCGAACAGCTCCTGCTCCAGGGCCCGGGCTCGGGGGACCAGCTCGGGGCTCGGGAGGTCGCAGGCGCCGCCCAGCTGAGCGCTCAGCCAGTGGATGGCCGAGGCGTGATGACCTCGGCTCTGGTCACAGGCTTGGTACAGAGCCGCGATCCGCGCGTCGCTCCATGCCAGCGAAGCCAGATAGGCCGAGGCCTCCCGGGTGGCCCGTGTGGACAGCTCTTCCTCACAGCGCTCGCAGGGGATGGTGTCCAGGCCGTGGCGCCGGGCGTCGGCCACGTGACGCAGCTCGTGCACGGCCGTGCCGCGAGCGATCCAGGCCACCAGGGCCTCGAGGGCGGGCTCCAGCCCGGGTGTATCCCGGAGCCGCTGGGTCGCGGCGCGTATGCGATCCACCTCGCCGAGGGAGATCGAGGAGCAGGCCTTGTGACCTTCGGCCCTTGCGCGGCTCTCCAGGTTGTCCAGATCCGTCTGATCGAAGCCCTGCCAGGGCACCTCGTAGACCGCCAGGGTGGCGCCGCAGGCCTGGCGCTCGTTGACGGACTCGGCCGTAGTCAGCAGCTCCCAGCGCGCTCGGGCGGTGGCTTGCAGGACCTTCATGTGCTCGGGGGCCAGTCCGCTGGCGAGCTCCACCCGGAGCAGGGGAGCGAAGGCCGCCTCTCGAGTGGGCAGCTCGGGGTCCAGGCCGGGGTCGAGCAAGGGCCACAGCTCGTCCAGGGCGTGCTCCCGCAGTCGATCCACCACCACCAGGGCCCGGTCCTGGCCCTTCACCACCGCACCCAGGTAGCTCTCGCGCACGTTGGTGTGGTCCACTCGGCGCACCACGCGCAGGGCGCAGTCTTCGCCCTCGATGGGGACCACCAGATCTGCCTCCACCCGGTAGCTCTTGGTGTAGAAGAACGCCCCCTCGCCCATGTCCACCACGTTGGACTCCAGGTGCCAGGGTTGGCCCAGCGCTTGCATGTGATCGTTCCAGGCATCGGTCAGTGCCCGCAGCCGGTCTCCGTGGGTCCAGGGGTCCACCACCACCAGGCTGTGGGCCTCGGTCACCAGGGCCAGCAGCTGGGGGTCCGCAGCTACACCGGCCTGCAGCTCGGCCAGGGCGTGCTCCACGCGGTCGCTGGCGGCGGGGTGGTTGGCCAGTGCGATGAACCAGCTGGGGAGCAGCTCCGCGTGCACGAGGTGCAGGTCCAGCCCGTCGATGGCGCCGGGATCGGCGGGCAGCTCGGGCGGTTCCCATAGATCGCGGCCCAGGATGTCGTGGTCGCCGTGCAGCCAGCCCTCGACGTGGCCCAGCAGGGGCTTGTGGACCGTGGCCGCCAGCACGAGCAGGAGGACCAAGGCTGCCAGAACGACCTTCACCAGCACCGCGCGACGCTGGGCGCGGATGATGTCCTGGTAGCTGGGTTCGTCGAACATGGGCGGCACCTATCCCGAGACAACGTGGGGGCTGGAGCCGTTCCGTGCTTCGCTCAGCGCACACTCCGCGCGATGCGCAGCCCGTTGATGTAGCTGCGGCCGTCGGGGTCGGACTTGCCGCGCTCGGCGCTGCGGAGGGAGCTGGCGCTCACGGCGAAGGAGCCGCCGCGCACCACGCGGTAGGACCACGAGCTGGTGCCCGTGGGGTCCGCCCCGTCGCCGTCGTAGTCGCCGTAGCCGTCGTGGCACCACTCCCAGACGTTGCCGTGCATGTCGTACAGGCCCCAGGGATTGGGGTCGAGCATGCCCACGCGGTGGGTGGTGTTGCCCTCGGAGCCGCACCACCAGGCGAACTCGGCGACCACGTCACCGTTGGTGAGGGTCTTGTCGGGGTCGCAGCCGTCGTACTCGCCGGCGCGTAGCTCGCCGCCGCCGGGGAAGGCCGAGTCGTAGCCGGAGCGGGCGGCGCGCTCCCACTCGGCTTCTGTGGGCAGGCGGTAGCCTTCGCAGCTGTAGGGGTCCATGGCCGGGATGCACTCGATCTGTGTGCCGCTGCCCTGGCAGTCGTAGCAGAGCTCGGCCCCCTGGCCCTCGGCCTCGGTGAGCGCGTTGGCGAAGGCGGCGGCCTGGTGCCAGCTCACGCTGTCCACCGGGCAGTCATCGCCGCAGCTCGAAAAATAGCTGCTGTGGCTGCCCATCAGGTCTTCCCACTGGGCCTGGGTGACCTCGGTGACGCCCATGCAGGTCGTCTGGGTCAGGGTGACCTGGTGCTGGTCCTCGTCGTCGTCCCGGCCTTCCTCGCCACCAGGGCTGCCCATGGCGAAGCTGCCGGCGGGGATCTCGGCCATCTCGAGCATGGCGTCGCCGCAGTCCCACTGGATGTCGGTGTCGGCGTCGGCGTCTGCGTCCGCGTCGGCGTCTGCATCGGCGTCGGCGTCGGCGTCGGCGTCCGCATCCGCATCGGCGTCCGCGTCGGTGTCGGCGTCGGCATCGGTGTCCGTGTCGGCTTCGAGGTAGGCGGTGTCGTCCACCGCCGGAAGCTCGGGCAGGCAGGCGGGGGCGACGGCGAGCAGGGCGACGAGGAGGAGGGAGCGCATGGCGACCTCGGGCTGGATCCGCCGACGATGTATCCGGCGTCAACATCGTCCGGGGGGGCACCGGGGGGTCAGAACCGGGACGTCCAGCCCGAGGAGGGGATGACCAGCGTGGGTACGGCGGCCGGTCGAGGGGCTGCCAGGCGGGCCTCCACCTCCTGTCCTGGGTCGATGGCCGCGACCCCCATGTCCAGCCTGAACCAGAGGTCGCAGGTCGGCTGGTCCCAGAGCGGACAGATGTCGCTCGTGGGGACATCGCCGTACTCGGCCAGCAGCTCGTCGCAGGATGCACCCTGGACCAGCAGATCAGGCGTGTTGTCGCTCCAGGTGTTCTGGTCCAGCTGCGCGGAGGCATCGTCGAGAAGGACCCCTGCGCCCGCGTTGCCGGAGATCGTGTTGCCCTCCAGGAGCAGCCCGGTGGCGCCGTCCCAGGCGGAGGTGGCGGAGGCGTAAACCCCCTCTCCGCAGCGGTTTCCATTGCAGTGGGGGATGCCTACGCTGTCGGTGATGGTGTTCCCGGCCAGGGTGTACGCCCCCTCGCCAGAGAGCCAGACCCCGGCGAGTGAGGAGGACGAGATGGTGCACGCTTCGAGGGTGAGCGCGGGGAGCCCCCATTCCCACTCCTCCCACTGCAGTGCTGCGAAGACGCCGACGCCCCCGCCGAGGTTGGCCTGGTCCACTGTGTCGGTGATGGTGGAGGATCTCATGGTGAGGCTCCCCCCGGAGAGCGCCGCTGCGCCCGCGAACTGGTTCGCGGTCAGCTCACAGGCTTCGCAGTCGATGCTCGAACCCTCGGCCACCACGTACAGCCCGGGTCCTTGGGTGTCCCGGATGGACAGCCCGGTAGCCGTCAGCGTGGCACCCTGCTGTACAGAGGCGCCCGTCGCGGTCATGCTCTGCCAGCCGTAGCCCGGGGTGGTGCCTGCGATGGCGGAGTCCCGCAGGAGTGCGTGGGTGCCCGGGTCGCGAGTGATGATCGAAGTGTTGGTGTTCGAGGTGAGTTCGCAGCGCATCGCGGTGAGCTGCGCGCTGTCCGAGACCTGGATGCCGTACCCGAAGTCTCCGTTCGCGTCGCACGAGGTCTCGGAGATGGAGCTGTCACGGAGAACCACGTGGGTCCCCGCGTGCTCTGCGGACAGCCCCGCGCCGTGGTTCCCAACCACCCTGAGCCCGTCTGCGGCGAAGGCGGCGCCGTAGGCCACGACGATCCCCGCACCTGCCTGGCCGGTCTCGTCGGGCAGGTTGTCCCGCACGGCGCAGTCGATCAGCTGCGCCTGCGTCCCGGCCTGGAACACCGAGATGCCCACGGTCTCGTTTTCGGCGATCTCCACACCCTCGGCGATCAAGGTCGCTCCGCTCTGCACCTGCACACCGTAGCCGACCGGGTAGCCCCCGAGTCGGGTTCTGTTGACCGAGGAATCGCGCAGCGTCAGGCTGGAACTGCTGGTGACGAGGACGCCCACGGTGGTGTTCCGCTCGAGCGTGCAACCGTCCGCGCTCGCTGAGGCTCCTTCCATGATCTCCAGCCCATAGCCGAAGCTGTCGTTTCCGTCGGTGGTGGTCTCGGCGATGATGCAGTCCCGGATCGCGACGGAGGTGCCCGCCCCTCTCGCGCGCAAGCCCGCGGCCGAGTTCGCCCGCAGCTCGCACTCGCTGGCCTCGAGCACCACGCCCTCGAAGGCGTCGATGCCGAAGCCCGCCTCCCCATCGGGATTGGGCTGCGTGTCGGTCAGCTGTGTGCGCAGGAGGGTCACCCTGGTCCCGTGGCCCTCGGTGTGGACGCCGCCGAAGACGTTCCCGACGACTAGTGAGTCCACCACCTCGAGCTCCGCTCCATCCGAGGCCTCCAGGCCGCTGCCGAACTCTCCGTGCTCGTCGGGGACCGTGTCCCGGATGGTGCTTCCCCGGACGGACATGCTCGAACCGGCCCCGTGGGCGGCGACGCCCACGCTGCGGTTCCCGGCGATGTCGCAGCCTTGCACGGTGACGTTCGCTTCGTCCCAGGCGTTGATGCCGAAGCCGTCCATGCCGGTGGAGTCCACGATGCTGCCGCGAATGGTGCTGGCGACCAGCTCGAGCTCCGTTCCCCCACCGTTGACCGAGATCCCGGAAGCCGCGTTGTCGATGAGGGAGCAGTCCTGCGCCACCAGGCGAGCCCCGCCCCACACGTTGAGGCCGAAGCCCGTCTCGGTACCGGGCGCGGTCCTCGTGCCCCGCACCGTGACACCCGCGAGCGAGACCTCGGTGGGGGCCTGCTCTGCGAGGACGCCTACGCCCAGGTTGTCGATGAACTCCGTGTCGGTCACCTCGACCCTCGACACGGTGCCCAGAGGTCCCGCGTAGGCGGCGAGGCCGCCGAAGGTGCTGGCCTCGATGCGGGCGGAGGCGATCCGGATGTCCCCTGACGCCACGGCGATCCCCGCGAAGCTCGACTCCAGCACGGTCAGCCCCGACAGCGCCACCTCGCCGGCGCGGGTGCTGATGTCGATCCCCGGGGTAGCGGCGTCGCCCACGCTCGCGTCCAGGATCACCAGCTCCCGGCAGCGGCCGGTCAGGCGCACCCCGGCATGCTCCGTGAACAGCTCCAGGGTCTCGGGGTAGGTCCCGGCGGCCACCGCCACCTGCCCGCCGCCGCGGGAGCCGGCGAGGTCCAGGGCAGGCTGGATGGAATTGATCGGCGAGGCCTCGCTGCCGTCGCCGCCTTCGGGAGCCGTGTTGTCCACGAAGATGGTGGAGGTCTCCAGCTCGAGGTTTCCCCAGGTGCCGGTGCCACAGGTCTCGGGTACGCAGGCACTCGCATCGGCGATGAACCCATCGGCGCAGGAGGGAGCTTCTCCGGTGTCATCCACGGCCGTGGGGCCTGCGCAGCTGGCGCTGATCAGCAGTGCTGCGAGGAAGGGGCGCGGGTGCATGGAGAGGAGCCTCGGGGGGGCTCCATTGTCTCACACGCGGAGTGGTAGGATGACGGCGCGGAGGCTCGTTTGCGTGCTCCTACGCCCAGCTTGGTGTTGCTCGCGTCCCTGGTGGTCGGCTGCTCGCCGCAGCCTGGTGACCGCGACACGAGCCCGCCACAGTGCGCCGACGGCACCATCGCGGATGGAGATGACTGCGTTCCCGAGGCCTGTGGGGCGGGGATCTGGGGCGACCTTCCGGTCGGCGACGGCGACGTGTACGTCTCCGTCGAGGCGGCCGACGGGGGCGACGGATCGGTGGATGCGCCGCTCCGCTCCATCCAGGCCGGACTGGACCTCGCGGGCGCCAGGGGCGGTGGGCTCGTAGCGGTGGCGGCGGGGAGCTATCCGGAGACGCTCGAGCTGACCGCGGACCACGCTGGGGTGCACCTGGCGGGGCGGTGTCGGGACCTGGTCACGCTGGATGTGGGCGTGGGGGATGAGACCACCGCGGGGATCTTCATCGAGGTGGTCTACGCCGAGGTCGAGCTCTCCGGCTTGAGCGTAGTGGGGTCGTCCTACTACGGGCTGTGGATGCGCTCCGGGAGCGTGCGGCTGGTGGACTCCGTCGTGGTGGGGAGCGCCTCCTTCGGGATCGCAGGAGACCGTGGGAGCCTGACTGCGCCGACCGTGCTCGAGCTCGAAGGCTGCGAGATCGTCGAGAGCACATCGGTGGGGCTGCTCGCGTTGGAGGCTGGCACCCAGATCTCTCTGGTGGACACCGTGGTTCGGGACACCCGATCCGACGGGAACGGGTTGGGCGGGTATGGGGTGCAGGTCTACCTCGGTGCCGAGGTCGCGACCGAGGGCGGCGAGATCGCCGGGAACGCCTCGGCGGGGGTCTTCGCCGTTGGCTCGGGCTCCCGGATCACGCTGGCGGACACCGTGGTCCGAGACACGCGGCCAGACGGCGATGGGGACTACGGCTTCGGCCTCCAGGCCAAGGACGGGGCAGTGCTCGAGGCGGATGGCTGCGACATCCTGGAGAACGCAGCCTCGGGGATCATGGCCTCGGACGCGGGCACCGGGGTCGCACTCGTGAACACAACAGTCCGGGACACCCTCCCCGATGGGGGCGGGGATGGGGGCTTCGGCATCGGGATCATCGACGGTGCCACGCTGCGGGTCGAAGGATGCGTGGTCGCGGGGAACATGGCGGTGGGGATCGGGGTGGAGGACTCGGGCACTCTGGCCACGCTCGAGGACACCCTGGTGCGGGATACCCGTTCCAACACCGAGGGAGACGGTGGCTTCGGCATCCAGATCTCCGATGGCGCCACTCTCTCGGCTCGGCGCTGCGAGGTGGCCGGAAACATGGCCGAGGGGATCCGGGCTTCGGGGACTGGCACCGTGGTGGCCTTGGTGGACACCCTGGTGCGGGACACACTGCCCAACGGGAACGATGAGGGCGGCTATGGAATCGACGTCCTGGGCGGGGCCTCGCTCACAGCCCGGGGCTGCGAGGTGGCCGGAAACATCGCGAGGGGGATCAACACCCAGGGCCAGGGCACGCAGGTGGCGCTGCTGGACAGTGTGATCCGGGAGAATCTCCCAGATGAGGGCGGAGAGCGGGGGCTCGGCATCGACGTCTCCGATGGCGCCGTACTGACCGCAGCGGGCTGCGATGTCGTCGGAAACACGACGGTGGGGATCATGGCCCATGATCCGGGCACCCAGGTCACGCTCGAGGACACTGTGGTCCTGGAGACGAGGTCCAATGGTGACGATGAGTTCGGCTTCGGCATCCAGGTCTCGGATGGTGCCGTGCTGCGGGCTGGAGGCTGTGAGGTCGCCGAGAATACCTGGTTGGGGATCAAGGCTGGAGAGCCGGGCACCGAGGTCATCCTCGCCGATACGATCGTGCGGGACACTCTTCCCAGTGGCCCTGGGGAGGGCGGGTATGGTGTCCAGGTCTCGGACGGGGCCAGGCTGTATGCGGACGGTTGCATTACCAGTGGGAACACCGCCGTGGGGATCCTGGTCGGGGATGCAAGCACGGAGGTCACGCTGGTGGATACCGTGGTCGGAGACACCCACCCCGACGCGTACTGGGGGAGCGGGTACGGCATCGAGGTCGATGGAGGCGCCATGCTCCTGGCCGAGGACTGCGAGATCTTCGCGAACACCGTGGTGGGGGTCGCGGCCTCGAATCCAGGCACGCAAGTGGCGCTCGTCGACACCGTGATCCGGGACACGCTGCCCGAGGAGGGTGGGGGAAAGGGGTTTGGCCTGCTGGTCACCGATGGCGCCACGATGACGGCCGAGGGCTGTGGATTCACCGAGAACATGGCAGCGGGTATTCTGGTCTCGAGGTCGGGTACGCAAGCAGTGCTCCGCGACTCCACCATCTCTGGGACCACCGCAGGGTTCGACGAGACCGGCATGACGGCGGTTGGGCTGTCCGTCCAGCTGGGAGCAGCTGTCACAGCCAGCGGACTCCTCGCTTTGGACAACGACGGCCCGGGTCTGTACTCGGTGTCCGCTGGTTCGAGTCTTTCGTGTACCGGCTGCACGCTGCACAGCAATCGGTTCGCTGGCGCTGTCGCGACCGCGGGGGGGGCGCTGGAGATCTCGGAATCCGAGATCACAGACACCCTGCAGAGCGCCAACCTGGGGGGCGGGGTGGGTGTCTTCGCGGCTCGGCAGTGGGACGAGGACCCGCCTTCCCTTGTTGTCAGCGACAGCAGCATCGAGGACAACTTCGTGGCGGGAGCCTGGCTGGCTGGCTCGGGCAGCTACGTGCTGGAAGGCAACAGGATCACCAGCAGCACAGCCATCCCACACGGCTCGACGGATCGCTGCGGAGACGGGGTCTACGCCGCAGGCACGGAAGCCTGGGACGGTCTCGAAGGGCTGTTGCTCTCGGGCAATACGCTCTCGGACAACCAGGGGGGTGGTGTGTTTCTGGACAACGCTCTCGCCCAGTTGTCGAGCAATACCTGGTCGGGCAACGATCCGGATCTGTGGGTCCAGGGAGCGGCCTGCCTGTCGCCCCGTGATGACTGGACCGAGGCTCCAGAGAGCGAGATCTGCCCCGAGTGGAGCCGACCTGTTTGTGATCTCGAGTTCGTGTTGAACCTGGGCACCGCGGATCTCGATCCGGCTCGGGCTCGGCCGCATGGTGTCGCGCGCACGCTGCCCCTTCCGCACCATCTGCACACTCCTGCGCCTTCTGTTCCCCCCCTCGGGTGGTAGCGCCACGCCCAGGAGGACCGCTTGACCGCTCCGCAGGCCCGCTCGTTGTTCCTCCCTCTGCTGGTGGCGGCCTGCACTCCCGGTGGGCCACTGTCCGGAGGCGACGACAGTGCCCCCCCGTCCTGCGCCCCCGGCTTCCACGCCGACGGCACCACCTGCGTCCCCGAGGCCTGCGGCCTCGGCACCTGGGGTGACCTGCCGGTAGACGAGGCCACGGTGTACATCTCCCCCGACGCTGCCGACGGCGGAGATGGCAGCGTCGAGGCCCCGCTGCGGTCCATCCAGGCCGGGCTTGACCTTGCCGGCGGCCGCGGCGGAGGCTTGGTAGCGGTGGCGGCGGGGAGCTACCCGGAGACGCTCGAGCTCACGAGCGATCACGGTGGAGTGCACCTGGCGGGGCGGTGTCGGGAGTTGGTGACGCTGGATGCGAGTGTGGGGGATGAGAGCACGGCCGGGATTGACATCGATGCGCTCTATGGCGAGGTGGTGGTGTCGAGCGTGAGCGTGGTGGGGGCGAGCTATATGGGGGTGCGGGTAGGCTCTGGGGAGGTCCGGTTGGAGAGCTCCCGGGTCGAGAGGTCTGCGCTTGTCGGTATTGGGGCTTATCGAGAAAGCTTGACCGCCCCGGTCATCTTGGTGGTCGAGGACTGCGAGGTTTCGGAAAACAACGCGCTGGGTGTCCTGGCCCAGGATTCGGGTACCGAAGTTGTGCTGGTGGATACGGTGATCGAGGACAGCCAACCCAGTGCCAGTGGAGACTTCGGTTACGGCATTCAGGTTGATGAAGGCGCCATTCTTTCGGCTGTGGGCTGCATGGTCGCCGGGAGCGCGGCTCTGGGTGTGAAGGTGTCCGACGCTGGCACCCTGGTCTCACTCGCGGACACCATCGTGCGAGACACGGTGACCTACGCGAACGGTGAAGGTGGGACGGGCATCCAGGTCTCGGATGGCGCCGCGCTCTTGGTCGAGGCCTGCGATGTTGTTGGAAACACAGGGATCGGAATCCTCGCCTTGGATCATGGTACTCACGCATCTATTGCTGACACCATGGTGCGAGACACGAGGCGAAATGGCGACGGTGATGGGTACGGCATCGATGTGTATGGAGGCGCCGTGCTCGAGGCCAGAGACTGTGAGGTCACCGGCAACTCCGGAGCAGGGATCCTGGCCTATGATCCCGGCACCCGGGTTTCGCTCCACGCGACCGAAGTCCGTGACACTGCGCCAACGGCGAACGGCGACTTCGGGCATGGAATTGGTGTCCAGGATGGTGCCGCTCTGGTAGCCACTCACTGTGTGATCGCTCGAAACCACAACTTGGGGATGTTGGTGGGCCTGCCTGGCTCCTCGGCCGTGGTGGTGGATACGACGGTCTCGGATACCCGGCCCGGATCGGATGGCGAGGGCGGTCTCGGCATCCAGACGTCCCATGGTGCATCGCTGATGCTCGAGCGAAGCGAAGTCGCTGGGAACTCGGGTGTGGGGATCGTGTCGCATGGGGAGGGAACGACGGCCGTGCTCGTGGAGACCGTGGTTCGCGACACTCGAGGCGACAGTCTGGAGGACGGTTTTGGTATCCAGGTCTCCGACGGCGCGGCGCTGTCAGCTGTGGATTGTGAGGTGGCTGGGAATCTGAGTCCAGACCTCCTGACATGGGCCGGCTGTCAGGTGTCACCAACTCCGCCC